>NZ_JAUONW010000011.1:0-41113 GCF_030546345.1 Caloramator sp. CAR-1 | reverse complement strand
CTTCTAAAAAGTCCTTTATTATGTTTGCTCCTAATTCATCAGTCATTTTTTTAACTACATCAACAAGTTTTGTTAAATCCCATTCTTTTGATATAGTTTCCTCAACATTTTTTATTAATTTAGTAGTGAAATTTATTAAATGTTGTTGTATAATATTATTCAAAAGAGACACCCCCTTATTGGTTTGTGTGTTTTTTTCACTTTTATTTTATCACAGGGGTTGTCTCTTTTAAATTTTTGTCTTTTTTCGTCCTACAATAATTTTACACTATGATTTTGTTAACAAAATCTTTAAACCCTTGATAAATCTCATTTTCTTTTGTCGTCGATCCCCGGCACTTTTTGCAGGATTGGAGGTCGACGACAAATTAAAAGAATGTAAAAAGGCAGGATAACTCCTGCCTTTTATGTTAAATTTATTTACTTTGTCGGTTTCATTGTTGGGAAGAGGATTACGTCTCTAATTGAATATGAGTCAGTTAAGAACATAATAAGTCTATCCACTCCTATACCTAATCCCCCTGTTGGAGGCATACCTATTTCAAGGGCATTTATAAAGTCTTCGTCCATCATATAAGCTTCATCGTCTCCAAGTTCCCTTTCTCTTAATTGTTGTAGGAATCTTTCCTTTTGATCGATTGGGTCGTTTAATTCTGAATAAGCGTTTGCTATTTCTCTACCATATACATATGCTTCAAATCTTTCTGTAAACATAGGATCGTCAGGTTTTTTCTTTGTAAGCGGTGAAACTTCAACTGGATAATCTAAAATAAATGTAGGCTGAATTAGGTGCTTTTCTGCATATGTTTCAAATACTGCAACTAATATATCGCCCTTAGTGCAATCCTTTAATTCCTTCTTAAGTTCATCTAGAACATTTAACTTCTTTGCAATTTCCCTTGCTTCTTCATCTGTTTTTATTTCATCGAAATCCACATTGGCATACTTCTTTACCGCTTCCTTCATTGTAAGCCTATTCCATGGTGGAGCAAAATCAATTTCTGTTCCTTGGTAGTTTACTTTAGTTGTTCCTAAAACTTCTTGACAAACAAATGCCACAAGGTTTTCTGTAAGCTCCATCATGTCATTATAATCGGCATAGGCTTCGTAAATTTCTATCATATTAAATTCAGGATTATGTCTTATATCTATTCCTTCATTTCTAAAGTTTTTACCCATTTCATAAACTTTTTCAAATCCACCAACGATAAGTCTTTTTAAGTAAAGCTCTGTAGCAATTCTAAGATATAGGTCAATATCAAGGGCGTTGCTATGAGTTATAAATGGTCTTGCTGCAGCACCACTTGCAATTGGTGATAATACTGGTGTTTCAACTTCGATAAAGTCCCTATCATCAAGGAATTTTCTTATAGCTCTAATAATTTGAGTTCTCTTAAAGAAAGTATCTCTTACATCTTGATTCATTATAAGATCAACATATCTTTGTCTGTATCTTAAATCCGGGTCCTTAAGCCCATGCCATTTTTCAGGAAGTGGTCTTAAGGATTTTGTTAGCAATATATAGTCCTTAACATGGATCGAAATTTCTCCAGTTTTAGTTTTAAATACCGTTCCTTCAACTCCTATGATGTCACCAATATCCAAAGTTTTGAATGCCTTTAATTTTTCTTCTCCTATGTCATCAATTTTTACATAAAGCTGAAGCTTACCATACCTGTCATGAATGTCAGCAAAACCAGCTTTACCGTGTATTCTCTTTGTCATCAATCTTCCTGCAACTTTAACATCCTTACCTTCAAGTTCTTCATAGTTGTCTTTTACTTGCTTTGATGTATGAGTTCTATCATATTTTGTTATAAGGAATGGATCCTGACCCTTAGCTCTTAAATCCTCTAGCTTAGCAAGTCTTTGCTTCATTAACTCATTATACTCAGCCTCAAGATTTTGAAGTTCCTGTTGATTAAGTTCCTCATTAGTATTCGCCATAGCTCACCCTCCATTAATGCCTTTTTATTTCTAATATCTCAAAAGATTCAACTCCATCTGGAACTTGAATCTCTACTTTGTCACCAACTTTTTTGCCTAAAAGTCCCCTTCCTATTGGTGCTTCATTAGAAATCTTCATTTTAGCTGGATCTGCCTCTGCTGAACCAACTATTGTAAATTCAAGCTCATCTCCATACTTCAAGTCCTTAACCTTAACTGTTGAACCAATTGAAACAACTTCAGTATTTATTTCGTCCTCATCGATTATCTTTGCATTCTTTAACATGTTTTCCAAAGTTGCAATTCTACCTTCAACAAACGCCTGTTCATTCTTTGCTTCATCATATTCTGAATTTTCGCTTAAGTCTCCAAAGGAAATAGCTGTCTTAATTTTTTGTGAAACTTCCTTTCTTTTAACGGTTTTTAGATATTCAAGTTCTTCCTCTATCTTTTTAACTCCTTCGTATGTTAAAATCACTTGTTTGTTATCGCCCATAAATACTCTCCCCTCTTTTTTGCTTAGGATTTATAGATATTATATGCACATTAATTTATGTAATTCCCCTAATTTTTAAATAACTTAGGAGAAGGCTTAAATAAACTAATAACAAGCACTATAAAGACATCTTTATAGTGCTTGTTAATATTCGTTATATGGTATTATAAATCACACTAATTACTATGTCAACATATTTTGTAATTATATTTCCATTATTAAATTATTCTGTAATTTAAATTTTGAAATTTTAAATCCTTCTTCTTCAGCGTTTTTCCATATCCTTTCATAGCCCTTCATTTCTAAAAAACCCTGCGCTAAAATACTATCGTAAAAGTCCTTCTCATCCAATGTTATATCAACATCATCAAAGCATAATCCATTGTGACAAATTGTTTTATTTAATAAAAGTGTTGGCTTTTTCGGGTCTATCAAAATTTCATACCTCTTATCCGTTATTATCATAGCCTGGCATAAATTAGCTGCCTTTATAGGATCTTCTATTACAGCTACTGATATTCCATAATTTTTTAATGCAAATTCCATATCTTTAATTAAGTTTTCCCTTTTATCTGCAAGCAAAATTATTCGCCGTGCAAAGTTTAATAAATATCTAAAACAAATTTTTCCTAAACTTTTTTCTGCATCAGCAATTAGGACTTCGTTCAGTCTTAAATCGCATCCATGTTTTATCGTAAAAATATCTAAAGCTCTAATCAGGCATGAAATTATAAAATTTAAGTCAATGTTGATCCCTAAATCCTTTGAAAGCACTATGCTTTCTTTACCAAACCTTTTTATTGCTATGTTTAATTTAATATTTTCTAACCCATCAGGTATTTTTACAATTTCCGCTTTAACATCTTTTAATTTATATTCCCTTTCTTTATACGGAAGCAATAACTTATTTATACCAATAATCTTGCTAAAATAAGGATGAACAATATTAATTTCTTCTAAAGATGCCTTATTTAATACCAAAATTTTGTTCAAATATTGCCTCCTAAAATTGTTTTATTAAATTATATTAGCCTTAGCATCTACAAATTCATCGTTTAAATAAACTACTCTTGGTTTGAAGTTAAGTTTTTCAAGTAAAATTTCATAGTCCTTTGGTGTTATATCATCAATGTTCTTTTGCATTATTGAAACCAATACTGCCTCCATGACATTAGTTCCAAAGGATCTTCCATTAAATTCTGGTGTTGTCGTTACAAGCATTTTAGCACCTAAATTTTTCAATTCTTCAATATCATCCTTTGTTACTGTGTTTGTAATAATTATTTTTCCTTCTAAATTATCAGGCATATATCTTTTTATAAAAAGGTAATCCCCAGCTATTATATCAGCCTCATTGAAATATTTTTCATGTTTTGGTGTTCTTTCTTCTTGACTTTTACCTGTAGGATAAAGTTTTTCAAAGGGCATCCTTGTAGCAATAGGTAAAATAACCTTTGCAAGGGCTTGAAATACTTTAACTGATTTTAAAGGTATAGGAATATCAAGGGAAAACATCAAATCCCCAATAATTAGCTCTGCCCCTAATTCATAAAAAGCCTCTAACATTCCGAATCTATCTGTTGCACTAACCATTAAGACCGATTTGTCTTTAATTTTAAATATATTTTTATCTATGTATTTTATTACATTTCTTTCAAGTGTATTTTTAAGACCTGAACCATCCACAATTGGTGTTTTCTTGGCTGCCTCTTTAATAACAATGGCATCCTTTATCTCATATCTTTTTCCTGCAGCATATAAGTATAAATCAATGCCACCCATTCCAAAGGCATCGACTTTACCATCCATTTCCCTTATAAGCTCTAAAACCCTGTTAAAATCACCATCTGTTCCTATTCTCTCTATTATAAAATTTTCACCTAAAAGCTCAGTTTCAACCCTATGATTTCTCTTAGAAGATCCTAAACTTACAGAAACAATATGCTTCATTTTAATCCTCCTACTCTTTTATACTTTCAACAATTTTTAAAACTCTATTAACATCCACATATACATCTTCTTTTAAGGGCGACTTGCCTATATCAATCGTATAAACATGGCAATCTAATAAGGCTGATAAAAGCTTTGATCTTGCATTTGAGGCTAAAATAATACAATGCTGATATTTCCTTACTTTAGAAATAATATCAAAAAGCCCATTAACAAGTTCAAGCCCACTTTGATCCTTTACAAATCTTTGCCTTTCTTCTTCTGTAAGTAAGAAAATAAAATCAACTCCTGTTTTTTTAAGTTCCCTTTCAAGCTCCTCTTTATTTGCAACAGGAAATCCTACAACTGCAATTTTACCTCCCTTTCTCACCTCTCCTATACTCTCTAGCCTTGATATAAACGTCCTATCTATATTAAGTATCTTTGCAACTTCCTGTTGTGAATATCCTTTGCACCTTAATTCTAATATTTCATCAATTGTTGAATTAATTTTTGATATACTAATCACCTTATCTCCTATCCTTACATAGTCCATAAAACCCCTCCCGTGCACATGATGTGCTCAATTACATTTTATACCTTTTTTGCAATTTTTACAACAAAAAAAGATACTACAAAATGTAGTATCTCAGATTGTAGACAAACCTTCTTTGGTGTTCAGACTTTGCAAGAGCCCTGTGAATGGATTTCAAAAAGGCATCTCTCATAAGCTTTAGCAATTCTTGCTTTTCGACTTTTCAAAAGTCCGTAATTCTGCACACGGACGTGCAGAGCCGAGTGGCCGACACGGATGTCGGCTCACGAGGGTAGGACTTTTGAAAACAAAGAAAAGCTTAGAATTGCTTAGCGAAATGAGCGAATGCCATGGAAATCCTTCACAGGGCTTATCAAAAAACAACTTTTTCAACAGTCTGAGATACTACAAAATGTAGTATCTAAACCAAAGTTTTTTTATATTCAATCAAAACTTCTTCAATTTTTTCTCTTTGGTCAAGCCTATTTACCATATCTTTAACATAAGTGGAATTTTTAAGCCCCTTTAAATACCAGGCAATATGTTTTCTCATCTCGATTATTCCCTGTCTTCCTTTAAATTCCTCAGCCATTTTAAGATGTCTTAATATAACATCAAACTTTTCCTCAATTGAAATGTCGGGAATTTTTTGTCCAGTTTCGAAATAGTATATTATCCTTTTAAATATCCAAGGGGTTCCTAAAGCTCCTCTTCCTATAAGGATGGCATCGCATCCAGTCTCATCAAACATTTTTTTTGCACTATCCTCATCCACAACGTCTCCATTTCCTATAACTGGAATTTTAACTGCTTCCTTGACCCTTCTTATTATATCCCAGTCAGCATGTCCTGAATACATCTGCTCCCTTGTTCTGCCGTGAACTGCAATAAAAGATGCCCCTGCTGCCTCCACCATTTTAGCAAATTCAACGGCATTTACTGAATTCTCATCCCATCCCTTTCTAAACTTGACAGAGACAGGTTTTTTAGATTTTGAAACAACTTTTTTAACAATCCTTTCGGCCAGTTCAGGATTTTTCATTAGGGCACTTCCTTCACCATTTTTAACTATTTTAGGTGCAGGACACCCCATGTTTATATCAATAGAAACTACCTTTTCATTCTCGCTTATTTGCTCTGCCATATCAGCCATAATATCAGGATCGCTTCCAAAAATTTGGACAATAACCGGGGCTTCCTTATCATCTATATCTAAAAGTAAATTGGTTTTTTTGCTGCCATAATACAATCCTTTAGAACTTACCATTTCGGTATAAACTAATCCACAACCATATTCTCTGCATAAAATTCTAAAGGCCTTATCCGTTACTCCAGCCATTGGTGCCAAAAATACATTGTTAGGTGTTATGTAATTTCCTATTTTCATCATCATCACCTATTTTTTTCATAAATTATCCTCAAACCCTCTAATGTTAATATTGGATTAACCTCTTGAATAGTCCTGCTTTCTGAGGATATTAATTTTGCAAGACCTCCTGTTGCAACAACATAGGGTTTCTTTTCGCCAAGTTTTATCATTTCATCCATCATCTTATTTACTATATAATCAACCAGACCTACATAACCATATATTATCCCCGCCTGCATGCTACTTACAGTATTTTTACAAATAACAGTTGGTGGCTTTACAAGTTCAATCCTTGGAAGCTTTGCAGCCCTTTCAAATAGTGCATCGCTGGATATTTTAATTCCAGGGGATATACATCCTCCATAATAATCCCCCTTCTCTCCAACCGCACAAAATGTCGTTGCTGTTCCAAAGTCTACTATTATTAAAGATCTTTTATATATCTCCAATGCCGCAACAGCATTAACTATTCTATCCGCCCCAACTTCTTTTGGGTTATCATATTTAATATTAATCCCTGTTTTTACACCTGGTCCTACAACTAATGGTTCAACGCTAAAATACTTTCTTATCATATGTTCCAATGAATACATTATATTTGGAACTACAGATGAAACAACTACGGCATCAACATCTTTATAATTTAAGTTTGCCTTTTCAAACAAATTTATTACAATCATTCCATATTCGTCGGAAGTCCTTGGGGGATTGGTTGATAATCTCCAAACATCCAAAAGTTTTCTATCTTCATATACTCCTAAGACTATATTTGTGTTTCCAACGTCAAAAACTAAAAGCATAGCAACCTCCTAAATACTAAATATCTCCTTCTTCTGGAACTATACAGATAAACTTTAACGTTTCTTTACCCTTATTCATAAACTGGTGTAAAGCATTTGAAGGAACATATGCAAAGGATCCCTTCTTTATCTCATAGTCTTTACCTTCAACATGTAGAATTCCTTCTCCTTCAAGAATATAGTTTATATGTGGCCAAGGATGTGTATGTCTTGGAGTAAATCCACCCTCTGACAATTCAAAAACCCTCATGACATATCCTTCCCAACCTTCCTTAGGTGTTATAAGGACCTTCTTAACAGCATTCTTTACAAGGTCGTTATTGATCTCAATCCCCTTTACATCATCAATATGGGAAACTATCATAACAAACACCTCCTTAAAATATTTTAACTTAAACATTTTAATTTTACAATTAAAATTAAAGGGTGCCAAAGCACCCTATTTAACCTTATTATTTACCCTCTGCATGAACCTATCTACATCTATTATAAATCTTTCGTGGGTTCCTTCCATTATCTTTTCCATCTCATCATAGGCTTCAACCTTGAAAATAAGCCTTTCCCCATCCACCTCAACTAGCTCTGCTATTGCCTTAATCTTCATTCCAATCGGAGTTGCTGCTAGATGCCTTACATCTACCTTTATCCCAACTGTCGAATAACCTGTTGGAAGATGCAGATCAACAGCATTCTTGGCTGCACATTCCAAAAGTCCTATTAGAGATGGAGTCGACAGAACATCTATAAAACCATTTACATAGTTTGCTGCAGAGTCTTTTTCCTGAACTGTAGTTTCTATAACAGAATTAAGTCCGACTTTTATTTTATCAAAAAGCTCCTCCTTCAATTTTCTCCCCCCAATCATATTTAAACCTCGGGAAATCCCGAGGTTTTATGCTTCATTAAAAATCGCTTCAAATTCGTCAGCTTCAAGCTTTTCTTTATCAAGAAGAGCTTCAGCGACTTTATGAAGTTTATTCATATTTTCCTTTAAAAGTTCTTCTGCCCTCTTGTATGCAGTTTCGATTATTCTTTTAATTTCCTTATCTATAAGAGCTGCAACCTCTTCGCTGTAGTTTCTTGTCTTTGCAAAGTCTCTTCCCAAGAATACTTCATCGTGGCCTGTTCCAAACTCAATTGGTCCTAAAACTTCGCTCATACCATATTCCATAACCATTTTTCTTGCTATATTTGTTGCCCTCTCGATATCGTTCTTAGCACCTGTAGATATATCGTTTAAAACAAGCTTTTCTGCTACACGGCCACCTAAAAGACTTACAATTTCTTCTTCTAATTCTGTCTTGGAAGCATAATACTTATCTTCCTGTGGAAGGGCTAAAGTATATCCTCCTGCTCTTCCCCTTGGTATTATGCTGATTTGATGAACAGGGTCAGTATTAGGTAAAAGCTTCATTACAATAGCATGCCCTGCTTCATGATATGCAGTAAGCTTTCTTTCCTTTTCACTCATGATTCTGCTCTTTTTCTCAGGTCCTGCAATTACTCTTGTTATAGCCTCTTCAAGCTCATCCATACCTATAAGCCTTTTTCCCTTTCTTACTGCTAAAAGTGCTGCCTCGTTCATAAGGTTTTCAAGGTCAGCTCCTGTAAAACCAGGTGTTCTTTTAGCTATTATTGACAAATTAACTTCGGCTTCAAGAGGTTTATTCCTTGCATGAACCTTTAATATTTCTTCCCTTCCTTTAACATCGGGAGTATTTACAACAATTTGTCTATCAAATCTTCCTGGTCTTAAAAGGGCAGGGTCTAAAATATCAGGTCTATTTGTCGCAGCAAGAACTATTATACCTTCGTTAGTTCCAAACCCATCCATCTCAACAAGAAGTTGATTTAGAGTTTGCTCCCTTTCATCATGTCCTCCACCAAGCCCAGCACCTCTTTGTCTACCAACAGCGTCAATTTCATCTATAAATACTATACATGGTGAATTTTTCTTTGCATTATCAAAGAGGTCCCTAACTCTTGAAGCACCAACTCCTACAAACATTTCAACGAAGTCAGAACCGCTTATGCTAAAGAAGGGAACTCCAGCTTCTCCAGCAACTGCCTTTGCAAGAAGGGTCTTACCTGTTCCTGGAGGTCCAACAAGAAGTATTCCTTTTGGAATTCTTGCTCCCATCTCAATATATTTTCTTGGATTCTTTAAAAAGTCCACAACCTCTTGAAGCTCAGCCTTTTCTTCGTCTGCTCCTGCAACATCATCAAAGGTTATCCTCTTTTTATCATTTGTAACAAGTTTTGCTCTGCTTTTACCGAAATTCATTACACCTTTTCCTCCACCGCCGCCTTGGGCCTGTTGAAGGAAAATGAACCATATAACAATAAGCATTATTACCATTATTATATTGGGCAGAGCAGAAACCCAAAATGGGAATTTTGAAGGTGGAACATATTTTAACTGAACTTTTTGAGCATGAGTTTTATTATATTCGTTTATTATCTTTTCAAATTCCGTCGTATTTATATTAACTGTGGTAGTAAAGGAGGTTCCATCTCTAAATTCCCCTGAAGCACTACCAGTATCTATGTCAATATATATGCTCTTTACATTCCCTCTCTCAATTTCGTTTATAAGTTCAGTGTAAACTATTTCGCTTTTCTTAGTTGTTCCACCATCTAAAAGAGTCATTGCAACAAAAAAAGCCATTATTATTAGAAGCCATGCACTTGCACTTTTTAAGAAATTTTTATTCATTCTAGGCCCCCCTTTCGCTGTGTGTTACCATAATATTTTAATATACACGATTGTTTACTTTTTGTAAATATCTTCTTTTAATATACCTATATATGGTAAATTTCTAAACATCTCGGCATAATCAAGTCCATACCCCACTACAAATGCATCTGGTATTTTAAAGCCTACATAATCCCCTTCTATATTTACCCTTCTTCTATCGGGCTTATCTAAAAGGCAGCATATTTTTAATGTTCTTGGATGCCTTGCCTTAAGATATTCATATAAGTATTTTAAGGTAGTCCCAGTATCTATTATATCCTCAACGATAATAACATCCCTACCTTCAATATCAAAATCCAGGTCCTTTAATATTCTAACTATACCAGAAGTTTCAGATGAAAGTCCGTAACTGGAAACCGCCATAAAATCCATAGTAACCTTTAAATTAAGGGCCCTCATGAGGTCTGAAACAAAAATAACTGATCCTTTCAAAACTCCAATTAAAATCAAGTCACCATGTGGGAAATCCTTCTCAATCTCCTTTGCAAGTTCATTAACCCTTTTTTTAATTTCTTCTTCTGTTAATAATACTTTTTCAATAGCACCTTCCATCATTTATCCCCTTTCAATTTTTAATTTTAATACATTTTTTGTATTTTCATCGATTTTATAATTTTTAGTATCCCTAATATTATAAACCCATAGGATTTCTTTGCCTAATGCAACAAGAGGAATTTCATCCCTTTTATCCTTTGGGATCTTGCTATCAATAAACAAATCCTTTATTTTCTTTTTTCCATTTAATCCTTTAGGATAAATAAAATCCCCTTCTTTTCTATTTCTAACTATTAATTCACCTTTTATTTTATCATAATCAAAATACTTTATAAAAGCACTATCTTTCAAACTTCCTTCATTTTTTATTAGCTCTGCCGAAATTTTTAAATTTAGCTCATCTATTATAATCGTCCCTGGAATAATAATACTGTATTCAAAGCCATTTTTTTTGATTTGTTTTTCTTTTTTTATATAAAAATTATCATAGGAAATTTCCGCAATTAAATTTTTTGGTAGACTTATTTTTTTACCCGTTTCCCCTTTTTCAATGAGCTTTAAACAATCATCAACATGAATGTTTTCAATGGCATTTAAATCACCTTTAACATCCTTTATCATATTTCTGATAATCCTTCTTTGTATCGCTATGTTAAGTTTTTTAAATTTACTTATGGAAATTCCTTCATCAGCCTTTACTGATTCATAAGCCTTTATTGCCTCCATTTCAATATATTCATCTTCGTCCCTTAAAATTTCCGATGACTTAAAAAGATTGTCTATTATATTTTCGTTTATATTTTCTTTTATATAAGGAATCAATTCTAACCTTATTTTATTTCTTAAATATATTGCTTCTCTATTGGTGCTATCGATGACAGGATTTAAACTGTTTTTGTTGCAATATTCCTCTATTTCTTCCCTTGAACAAATAAGTAAAGGTCTTATAATGTTACCTCTTATAGGTTTTATTCCACTAATTCCTCTAAGCCCTGAGCCCCTTAAAAACTTCATTATCATCGTCTCCGCCTGGTCATTTTTATTATGGGCAAGGGCTATTTTATTTCCTCCAACTTCTTTTAGAACTTTTTCAAAGCATTCATATCTTACTAATCTTCCTGCTTCCTCAGAAGACAATCCTTTATCCTTTGCTAAACTTAAAACATCTATCCTAAATGAATAAAAGGGAACACCAAATTTTTTACAAAAATCCCTCGCAAATTCCTCATCCCTAAAGGCCTCTTCATCTCTTATCATATGATTTATATGAACAGCAAAAATTTCGATATTGAAGATACTCTTTAATTGAATAAGAATATGTAATAGGGCAGTAGAATCGGGGCCACCAGAAAAGCCTACAACAATCTTGTCTCCATCCTTTATCATAGAATATCGTTTTACATAATTTAAAACCTTATCAAGCATAGCATCACCTTTTTCTTTTTATAATAGCAAATACTCAAAAAATAGACAATAATAAAGGAACCAAAAGGTTCCTTTACATCTTCCATATTTTTGATACAATTACCGTTAAATCATCCTTTATATTGTCCCCATATTTTTCCTTGGACCTTTGTAATATATAATCAGCAAGGTCCCTTGGGTTACCCCCACTATATTCCCTTAATAACTTACTTATCCATTTATCCTTTAATTCATTATCAGCATCGATAACACCATCAGAAACCATAATAATCATATCTCCATTTTTAAACTGATAGATTTCGCTCTCTATCTCAATATCCTCAATTATACCTATAGGTAAATTTTTATTTTCTATGATCTCAACATCAAAGCCTGATTTAATAAATGTTGACACCGCGCCAACCTTTATAAATTCTCCTATACCTTCATATAAATCGATAATACCTAAATCCACAGTTGCAAAGGATTCGCTGTTGTTTTTTAATAAAAGAATCGAATTGATTGCCTTCATAGTAGTATTTCTATCAAATCCTGCCTCCATAAACTTCTCAATTAAAGTTATGGTTGTGTTGCTTTCCATAGCAGCTTCAAACCCACTTCCCATTCCATCGCTTATGGCTATGATATATTTACCTGGAGCTACATTCCCAAAATAATAGCTGTCTCCTGAAATTTCTTCCTTAGAAAACCTTGCAACAGCAGATGCAACACCAAAATTTTCCGCCTCAATGAGTTTATAATGGCACATTTTATTGTTTTCATCTAATTTACACATAGCATTTTCTCTAATCATCCTTTTTCCCAACACTTGTGAAACAAGCTTTGGAACATCACTGCTGCAGGATGTTTTACCCTGGCATGGCACTCCATATATAGTTACTTCATATTTATTATTAGAGTTTTTTGTAACCATAACATCGTTATATTTTATTCCATTGATATCAAACACCATTGATATTTTATCTTCCAATTCATTTTTAAATTCCACAGATTTAGTTATATCCTTTACAAGATCTGAAACAACAACAGAAATTCCCTTTATCTGCTCTGCTAATACTATCTTTGAATTTAAAAGTTTTTTATTCCATCTGTTATTTAGTCTTATAATTTCCATTTCAAAATTTATCTGTCTTATTATCTCATTGAGCTTTACGCATTTTAAGTTAAAGGAATTCGGAACTTGTTTTATATCTAATTTACCATTCTTTTCTGCCATTCTTAGCATTTCACAAAAAACATCATAAGTATAATATGTTTCCCTTTGCCAGCAAAAATGCCTTCCTTCACAATTTGAGCAAACTTTGTTTGCTATCTTTTCAACAGTTCCCTTTACTTCGTTGACCTTTGATAGGTTATTTTCATACCTTTCTGCTAAAACACTGGCTAAACCATTTAAGGATTTAGAAATTATATTAAGCTTTCCATTTATATAATCCTTTATTCTTTCAACATATAATTTTTGCGGAACTTCTCTTTTATTTTCAAAATCTAAAGCTAAATTTAGCTTATCCAATATCGAAGAAGGTAATAAAATAAAAATAATTGACGCAAATAGTATATTAACTTCTAAAGTAAATAAAACATCAACCTTATTAGCATACATCATTACTACAACTGAAGTTATCATAAAGGCTACAGATGTAATTATCCTACCTAAATCCTTTAACGCACCAGCAACAAGACCACACAATCCGTATACAGCGACTAAATAAACCGAAATATTTCCTGCAAAACTTGAAACCAATCCAAGCAAAAGGCCAACTGAAGCTGCTACTTGTCCATCTTTTATATAGGCAGATGTCAATATAACTAAAACCGCCAAAACAGATTTTAAAGAAACATATTTATAGCTAATATCCCACAATCCTGCATAGGATATTAAAAATATTAATACAAGGCTAATTAGCTCTTCTTTTAAAAGCTCTACATTTTTCTTGTTGAAAAAATATGCTAAACCATATGTAAACAAATAGGCTGATGAAATAATAATTAAAGATTCAAAAGAAGATATTATAACATCGTATAGAACTAAATTCTTTAAAAAATACTTATGAGCAAAAACAGAAGCCAAAACATTTAATATGGAGGTTGATGCTAAAAGAATAAATAATCTTTTCTTTTCACTCTTTATAAATAGATTTAAAATCATAACCCAAACAGTAAGAAAAATATGTGTCTTGGCAGCTAGAACATTACTTTCCGTTAAATAACCAAGAACAGAAAACAGTCCACAGACCATTATCCATTCCTTATCTAAGATCATAGTTGAAGCAATTAAAAGTGCTATTCCAAAGGGCATTATCTCCCTTAAAAAAAGAACTCTTGAGGTAAAGAAAATAAATATAAGCAGTAATAAATGTTGTGCTTTTAACTTTTCTCTTTTTAACGCCTTTACATCTTTTTTATGTAGAACTTCCCTTTCTATCATAAAACCACCTCACATATTTTTGTGAGGTTATTATATCAAATATATGCTGAATATTTTGTCATTATTCCTTTTATTTCCATACAAAAATATTGACAGATTATTTTATTTTAAGCCAATTATGTTTTCTTCCTCCTTTTTATATAAAAATTCAACTTTGATCTTGTAAAAAAAATAAGAATATTTTCATAGACCATAAAAATACGACGGAAATTTTATTCTAATAACAAATATTTTCAACAAATCAGCTTATGATTTTTTTGATTCTTTTTTTACAAAAAATAAAAAAAGCAGCCTAAGCTGCTTAAGTATGGTGGCGGCGAACGGATTCGAACCGCTGACACATCGGGTATGAACCGATTGCTCTGGCCAACTGAGCTACGCCGCCATGTTGGTTGCGGGGGAAGGACTTGAACCTTCGACCTTCGGGTTATGAGCCCGACGAGCTACCAACTGCTCCACCCCGCGACATTGGTGCCGGAGACCGGGGTCGAACCGGTACGGTCCTTTAGGGACCGCAGGATTTTAAGTCCTGTGCGTCTGCCTGTTCCGCCACTCCGGCATTCAGTTTTGTTATCTCGCATCGACAATACTTATTATATAATGCTATTATTATTTCGTCAATAGTATTTTTAAATTTTTTTTATAAAATTTTTATGGTAATATATTGTAGAAGTAAGTTCTTATTATTTATTATAAAAAGGTGTTTTACGTTTGGTAAAACACCTTGAGTTTCTATCTTCTTGATACTGTTCCATATCTTTTGCCTTCTCTATGCTTAATGTCCTGGATTCTCTCCTCGCTTTCTTTTAAGAATTTAGCAAGCCTTTCCTCAAAAGAAAGTCCATTATTTTTGTTTCTTTCGCTCTGCCAATCAACTTCAATTGGCTTTGATGATTTAGGCATAGCCTGCTTAATTGAAAGGCTTATTTTGCCATCATCATCGATTGCAATAACTTTTACCTTTACTTTGTCCTTTTCCTTAAGATGCTGCCTGATGTCCTTAACGTAAGTATCAGATACCTCGCTGATGTGAACCAAACCTGTTTTACCTGATACATCAACAAATGCTCCAAAATTTGTAATGTTTACTACTGTTCCTTCTAAAATCGTTCCTACCTTTAAGGTCATATTAAAAGAATTCCTCCTTAATATATTTTAATGATATAATTATACAAAATTATATAATCCAAGTCAAATTATCTTCTTTTGTTTTTGTCGATAAATAAGATCTCTCCCGGTTTTACCAAACCAAGTTTTTCCCTGGCTAGCTTCTCTACATGTTCAGGCCTTTTTGCCTCCTTAAGTTGTTCCTTAAGTTGAGAGTTTATAACTTTTACTTTTTGAAGCTGCTCATTATAATGTTTATATTGCTTATTCAATCTATATAATATTATTTGCTGTTTAACGAAAATTGAACCAAACATAATAAATACTAATCCCCAAATAATCTTTTTAATGTTTCTTTTTTTCTTCATAGGCATCCCCTCTTCTTTTGTTCAATATATAATATTCTATAAATAAATTAAATTTCCTGCTTTTTTATAATTTTTTTACCTAAAATTAATCTTCCTGTTCTTCTTATAAGAAAACTGATATTAAAAATCAGTCTCCTTAACAAAACAAAGGGAGTAATAATGAATCTAAAAAATAGCCTTACTGTTTTTATAATAAAGTAAATTATATAACGCAACGAACCAATAAATACCCTTGATATAAATAAGAAATAAAAATATAAACCTAAAAAAAGCCCTAAAAAAGTATAGTATCTTAAGTTGGCGTTATTAGTTATAAGCATAAAAGTAAAAGTTAAGAGGGATGCAAAGATCCAAAAAAGTATATCTGAAATTGCAGTTAATATCTTATTTGGCGTTTTAAATCCCCTTATTACTCTATAAATATCAAATAATAAACCAACAAATATTCCACACAGGACATTTGAAAAAAAATATACAAATTGAGTGTTTATATCTAAAACCATTCACATCACCTTAATTATTTGAAAAGCTTCTTAATAAAGCTCTCACTTCTATTCTCATCCTTAGAGATGTAAGTTAAGGAATTTATTTCTCCTACTATTGAAACCTCTCCTGTATCAACATTTAACTTATTAACCTTAAGGTCCTTACCCCTGATCAATAAGTTTCCCATTATAGTCGATAAACTGACCTGTTCTTCATTAAAGGTATATATAGTATTAACCCCAGTTATATCAATCTTTTTTCTATTATCAATATAAATTTTATGATCCTTAACTATCTTACCATTTTCCATAAAAATACCCCCTTCATATAAATTAATATGAAGGAGGCATACGCTTTATTCCATAATTTATCCACATATTAAATCCTTTTATAAAAAGGTTACAGCTAAAACTGTGGAAATTATGCAAATTAAAATCAACAATTATATCACAACTTATTAACATACTTATCCACAGGTTGTTGATAAGTCATTCTATTTCCTTCCCACTTATTATTCTATACATTTCCTTTGCTGCTTCTTTTGTTACATGTTCTTGAATACTTAAAACTTCTGCCTTTACACTTCCTGAAGCATATTGGATTTCTATTATATCTCCAACTTTTAAATCGGTTCCTGGTTTTGCAACCCTTCCATTCACTAGAACTTTTCCACTATCACAAACTTCCTTTGCTACGGTTCTTCTTTTTATAATCCTTGAAACCTTTAAAAACTTATCAAGCCTCATAATGTCCATCCTTCCAAAAAAAAATCAGGTTTTAAAACCTGATTTTTTTATTTGTTTTATTTGTTAACATTTTCTCTTAATTCTTTTCCTGCTTTAAATACTGGAACCTTTGTAGCTGGAATTACGATTTCTTCCATTGTCTTTGGATTTCTACCTTTTCTTTCTCCTCTTTCTCTTACTTCAAATGTTCCAAATCCAACAAGTTGAACCTTTTCATTTTTTGCAAGTGCCTCTTGAACGCTGTCGATGAAAGCCTTTAAAGCCTTTTCAGCGTCCTTTTTTGTTAAACCACTCTTTTCTGCCATCATTGAAATTAAATCTGCCTTGTTCATTATTTTCCCTCCTTGAAAAATTTAATATATAAAGCAGGATTTAGCTAAATTATATCATGTTTTTATTATTCTTCACAAAATCAAAAAATCCTGCTAATTTTAATATTTTTTTTATATTATTCCTCAAATTTCTTTGATTCTTCCCAAAGCTTATCCATTTCTTCTAAAGTAAGTTCTTCTATCCTTTTGTTGAACTTATGTGAATTTTTTTCTATATATTCAAATCTATTTATAAACTTATTTGCAGTTTTTGTCAAGGCTGTTTCTGGTTCAACTCCTAAAAATCTCGCAACATTTACCACTGCAAATAACAAATCTCCAATTTCTTCTAATATTTTTCCATTTTTTTGCGATTTATATACCTCTAAAAGTTCATTCAATTCCTCTTTTACCTTATCAATGGCACCTTCAACATCATCCCAATCAAATCCAACCTCCGCTGCCTTTTCTTGTATTTTTAAACTCCTCATTAGGGCAGGTAAAGTTTTAGGTATTTTCTTAATATTTTCGGTATAATTTTTTACTCCCTTTTCCTTCATTTTATTCTTTTCCCAAATTTCCATTACATCTTCAGGAGTTTTAGCCTTTGCTCCTCCAAATACATGTGGATGTCTTATTATCATTTTATTTGCAATTCCATCTACTACATCCCAAATTTCAAAATATTCGTTTTCCTTAGCAATCTGTGAATGGAATACCACATGCAAAAGCATATCACCAAGTTCTTCACATAAGCCTTCATAATCCTTTTCATCTATTGCCTCTATTATCTCATAACATTCCTCCAATAAATACCTTTTTAAACTTTCATGGGTTTGTTCCCTATCCCATGGGCATCCCTTTGGCGACCTTAAAAACTCAACAATATCAACTAAATCATTAAAATCCTTTCTTTTTTTATTCTTAGCTGGTGGAATATAAAGGGTTGTCAAATAATCAATAAAATCAAGTCTATCTATCTCATAAAGCTTTACCTTTTCAATTCTCTCAAGCTCCTTTACCCCAGCAGCTCTAACCACATAAACTTCCTGTTCATCATCATAGTATTCCATAAGCTTTATTTTTACTTCCCCCGCTATAAATCTACTATAAACCTGTGTTATGACATTTGAGGTTTTAGGATCCGGTTTATGTTCTTCTAGCATTAACCCGTCTATTAGTTTAAATCCATTTGAAGGATCTATTTTTAAAGAATTAAAAAGGGCATCTATAAAACTTAATGCAGGAACTATTTCTACATCAATATTTTTATCTTTGGCATATTTTAAAATTAGTTCAACGGATTTTTCAGCAACCAACGGATGTCCTGGAACACCATAAACGCATTCCTTTTCCTCTATTATTTTTTTAGCTATTTTCTCATAAACCTCATCAAAATCATTACCCTCATCATAATATTTGTCAAATGTTTCAAATTTTATTCCTATCTCCTTTAAATAATTGACATTTGGATGTTTATGCGTCCTTAAAAATACCTTATCTGCATTTTTCAATGTTTCAATGGTTTTTAAAGTTAAATCATCGATTGAACCTGGTCCTAATCCAACGATTTTAATCATCTTATGTAAACACCTCGCATAAAAAGTTAATCATAAATTAACCTTTAATAAGTTTCACTATATCTTTGAAATTAAATGTATCTGTTATGTGAAGCATAAGAAAGTAGATTACTCCTCCTATAAAAATTGTAATAACAGTTGTCAAATTAACTCCTATATATTTATTGAGCTCTAAATAAGAAAAGATAACAGCAAATATCATAACTAAAGTGCTCAAAAGGGGATAAATAACAACTTCTCTAATGTTTACTATAACATTAGTATATTTTATTACTAAAATAATATCAATAACTGAAATAGCAAAATATGCTATAAGAGTGCTATATGCAGCTCCAAGTATATTTAAATTTGTAGGTATTAACATATATGAAAATATAATCTTAAGTAAAGACCCTATGAGCATAACAAATAAAGGGATATAAGTTTTACCAAGTCCATTTAAGATGCTGGTTGATGTTTGGGATAAAATAATAAAAAAAGCGGATATAGATAAAATCTGTAAAACTTGCCACCCACTATCTAAACCTTGGAATATTAAACTTAAAATAGGTCTTGCAAGGGTATAAAGCCCTGCACAAGAAGGCAAGGCTAAAATCATCGCCATTTTATATGCCATGTTTATATTATGATTTAACTTGATCCTGCTTTTAATTGCATAACTTTCAGAAATGGCCGGGACTGTGCTTTGGGCAATTGCAACTGATATTGTTAGCGGAACATTAATTAAAACAAATGCTTTTCCTGTAAGTTGTCCATAAAGGGATGTTGCAGTCACATCATCAAATCCTGAGGCTTTTAAAAGTCCAACAACTAATGCAGAATCTATAAGAGCCATAATTGAGCCTATGGTCTGGGCAATTGAAATGGGAATTCCAATTTTAATTATTTCAGCTGTTATATGAAAAAAATCCTTACTACATTCATTTTTGTTATAAATTATTTTACTTTTATTAAAATAAATAATCAAAAATATAAGTCCAATAAAACTTCCCATAGTAGCACCAAAGGAGGCACCTGAGGCAGCAAATTCAATCCCATATGGTAAAAGAATATAAGCAAGTCCAACTCCAACCAACACCCTTACAATTTGTTCAATTATTTGACTTAAACCTGCCGGAAACATATTTTGAATTCCTTGATAATATCCTCTAAAGGCTGATAAAACTGTAGTAAAAAGGGGTGCAAGAGCAATTGCTAAAATTGAATAATACACTTTATTATTCCAATTAAATATTCGAATAAAGTCTTTTGCAAAAAAAATTAATATAAAACTTGATAATGAACCAATTAAAAACATCAAAAGTAAAGCGCTTCTAAATATAATATTAGCTTCTTTATTTTTATTCACTGCCAATCTTTCCGAAATCATCTTTGAAAGGGCAATAGGAACGCCAGAGGATATTGCAAGTAAAAAAGTATACAAAGGATATGTTATCTGATAAATTCCTATTCCCTCTTCACCAATTAAATAAATCAATGGTATTCTAAAGAAAAAACCTAAAAATTTAGCAATAATTCCTGTTAAGGATAAGATGATTGTCCCTTTAATGATGCTTTTTTTGGGCATAAAAAATCCCCCTATTTTCATCTTCAATTAAATAATATTTAGGTAATGGTTAAATTAGCACTAACCAACCCATTTTAATTCGGCCATATAAACAAAAGTTTACATGGCCGAATTATGTAAAAATAGGAGGATTCTTATTATGTTAAGATGCCATTTGTTTGCTTAAAAATGCAGCTGCTGTTTCAGCTAGCTTTCTTTCAATCTCACCCATTGCTACATTTGCTTCTTTAGACATTATAATAACAGCTCCAATCGATTCCCCTTCAACAATAATTGGAGCTATAACTTGTGCAGTATAATTTACATCATCTTCCTCATCCTTAGTAAGTGCAAAGGCCCTTCCACCTTCCTTTGCATTATATACTGCCGTTTTTCTTTCGCTCATTATCCTTTCAAGGTCCTCACTTATTCTTTTGTCGATATATTCCTTCTTATTAGCACCTGCAACTGAAATTATTGAATCCTTATCGCAAATTAAAACCGGTCTATTAACCTGACCTTGCAAAGCTTCAGCATATTCCTTTGCAAACTCACTTAACTCACCGATTGGGGAATATTTCTTAAGTATTATTCCGCCTTCTCTATCAGTGAATATCTCAAGAGGGTCTCCTTCTCTAATTCTTAAAGTTCTTCTTATTTCCTTTGGAATAACCACTCTGCCAAGATCATCTATTCTTCTTACAATACCGGTAGCCTTCATTTTCTCCCTCCTTCTTATTATTTTCTATTATTTATAATTTTCTCAAATTTTCAAAAAATATACCAAAAAAATGTATATGGGCAAAAAAAGTTTCAGGGATTTTCCTGAAACTACTTTTTGGGGAGGTATTTTAAATGACAAATATTGCAACTAAACTGGGATGTAGAGGGCTTTGCCTTATATATACAATAGGAACAAGAATTAGGCATATTCCTTTGATTGCTTCTTAAAACGTCCCTTGAATCATTTTCATAGATATATTTCATATTATCACCTCTTATTATATTTATTCATTATTTTTTATAATTATACATTAATTTTAAAAAACAAGCAAGGGTAAAAACCCTTGCTTTAATTGTTTTCGATTATAATCTATCAATATATTTTGTAATTTTAGCTTCTTCCTTCCACTTGTTAAATGTTTCGTCTATTTTGTCCGCCTTCTTTTGTTCCAAAACAACTTCTTTAACTTGATCCTTTACTTCATCAAAAGTTTTTAATCTGTATTCTTCTTTCTTGTTTACTTTTATAATATGATATCCAAATTGTGTCTTCACTATCGGGCTTATTTTCCCAACTGGAAGTGCAATTGCATTAGTTAAAAAGGTCTTATCGTAATTATCATCATTATAATATATATCTCCAAGATTTCCCCCTTTGTCCTTTGAACCGGGATCTATACTGTATTTTTTAGCAAGGTCTTCGAATTTTGCCCCTTTGTTTAGCTCTTCTAAAACCTTCTTTGCAGTGTCCTCAGTTTCAACAAGTATATGGGATACATTCATCTTGTTTGGTTTTTCAGTATAATCATACATGTTTTCGTTATAATATTTTAAAAGTTCATCTTCACTGACTGTTACATCCTTAATTATTTCATCATAAACTTTGTCTATAACTACTCTATTGGCCATGTAATTTTTAAAATCATCAACAGTCATTTTAAAAGCTTCAAGTGTCTTATTAAACTTATCTTCTCCACCTGCCTGCTTAACCGCTTCATCATAAGCCTTAGCAACTTCTTTATCTATCTCCTCCTGTGAAGGCTGAACATTAAGTTCCTTTGCCTTCTGAAGAAGAATTCTTTCATTTATAAGCTCATTTAATAAATCCTCTTTAATATTTTTAATAAGTTCCTCGTTTTCTTTTTTTGTTGCAAAATCCTGTCCATACATCATTTCATATTGAACGAGTTGAGATTGAAATATTTTTTCAAACTCACCCTTTGTTATTTTTTCTCCATTAACCTTTGCAACTACCGTTTTCTTTTCTCCCTCTTCAGTTTTTGATATAAGCTCACATCCCCCCAATAAATTGACAAATAACGTAATTGCTAAAATGATAGAAAGTCTTTTTAAATTCACGCCCATCCTCTCCTTTTTCAAACTTATCAAATATTATATACTATTTTGTAATTTATTGCAAACTGCAAAAATCTTCCATAATGTTGGTCAGAACCTGTAAAAGTTCACTATTTTTATTGATTTTTATTTTTAAAATTGGCTCTTTGACGCTTCCAAAACTAATGATATTATTATACTTCATATTTAATTCCTTTAGAAGTTCTAAACTTAAGACATCCGCATTTTTAAAGTGCAAAAATACATCTTTATCGATTTGCTTTACATTTGTTATCTTTAATTTCCTAGCCAAAGCCTTAATATAGGCAACTTGAATTAAGTTTTCTACGTTCTTTGGAACATCACCAAATCTATCTATAAGCTCATCAATTATATCCATCTTGCTTTCATAATCAAAAATGGAAGCTATCTTTTTATATACCTCGATTTTTAATTTTTCATCTTCTATATATTCCGAAGGAATAAAGGCATTTATCTGAAGTTCTATCTGCGTTTCTATCTCCTCTTCCTTTACCTCCCCTTTAAGTTCCCTTACAGCTTCATCAAGGAGTTTACAATACATGTCATACCCAACAGCTGCCAAATGGCCATGCTGTTTTGTGCCAAAAAGACTTCCGGCACCTCTAATTTCAAGGTCCCTCATGGCAATTTTAAATCCTGAACCAAACTCAGTAAATTCTTTGATAGCCTTAAGCCTTTTTTCTGCAGCCTCAGAAAGAACTTTATCCTTTTTATAGGTAAAGTATGCATATGCAATCCTATTAGATCTTCCAACTCGTCCTCTTAACTGATACAGCTGAGAAAGTCCCATTCGGTCTGCATCATAAACTATTAATGTATTAACATTACGCATATCAATTCCTGTTTCAATTATTGTTGTGCATAATAAAATCTCAGCATCACCATTAATAAAACTTATTATTGCATCTTCGAGTTCTTCTTCGTTCATTTGTCCATGGGCTATTATTATCCTTGCCTCAGGAACCAGCTTTGATATCTCCCTTTGCATATCAATAATAGTTTCCACTCTATTGTAAACAAAAAATACCTGACCACCTCTTGAAATTTCCCTTAAAATTGCCTCTCTAACTATCGCTTCATTATATTCTAGAACATAGGTCTGCACAGGATATCTATCCTCAGGAGGGGTTTCTATTATGCTCATATCTCTAACACCAATTAAGGACATATGCAAGGTCCTTGGAATCGGCGTTGCAGTTAATGTTAAAACATCTATATTCTTTTTTAAGGCTTTTATCTTTTCCTTATGGCTAACTCCAAATCTTTGTTCCTCATCAATAATTAATAGTCCTAAGTCTTTAAATTTTACTTCTTTGTTTAAAAGTTTATGTGTCCCAATAATAATATCTACGTTACCATTTGCAAGTTTCTTTAGGGTTCTTTTCTGTTCCTGCCGATTTCTAAATCTGCTAATCATATCTATGTTGATCGGATAACCTTTAAATCTTTGAAGAAAAGTGTTGTAATGCTGCTCTGCAAGTATAGTCGTAGGAACCAATACAGCAACCTGCTTGCCATCCATCACTGCTTTAAATGCTGCCCTCATAGCAACTTCGGTTTTACCATAGCCTACATCCCCACAGAGAAGCCTATCCATAGGCTTTGGACTTTCCATATCCCTTTTTATCTCTTCTATTGCCCTTAGTTGATCTTCTGTTTCCTGATATGGAAATTCGTCTTCAAACTGTCTTTGCCATGGAGTATCGGGTGAAAAAGCATGTCCTTGAATTTTGCTTCTTTCGGCATAAAGCTTTATAAGGTCCTCCGCCATCTCCTTTAGGGAAGCCTTCACTTTGTTTTTGGTTTTTATCCAATCTGAACTTCCAAGCTTATTAACTTTAGGAGGATTATCATCTGCACCTATATATTTTTGAATGATGTCCAATTGCTCTACAGGAACATACAATGTATCATTACCCTGATATTGAATTACTAAATAATCCCTTTTTATACCTTCAATAACAAGCTCATTTATTCCTTTGAATATTCCTATTCCATGTATTTCATGAACAACATAGTCTCCAACCTTAAGATCAGTAAATACATCAATCTTCTTTGATCTTGATTCCTTTGTTTTTTTCTTTACTTGTTTTTTGCTTGGATGTATTTCCGTATCAGAAACAACCAAAAATTTGATATCAGGAAAGTCCATCCCCTTTGATATGCTTCCTGTTGTTATTGTTATAACATTTTCAATAAGCTCATCTATATCTTCCTTATAAACAGAATTAAAACCTTCTTCCTTTAATGAATTTTTAAGCCTTAGTCCTTTAGCTTCTGTGGGAGTAAATATTAATATTTTGTATCCTCTATTTGATTTTAATCTTAGTTCTTCAATAAGATATTCTAAATTGCCGGCATAGGAATTTAGTCCAATGGCATTAAAGTTTGCTATAGCCTTAGGTTTAAAATCCTCTACAATCCTAGGAAGCATGTTAAAAGAAACCAATTGTTTTCCTTTTAAGTTGGCAAGTATGATTTCAGGATGAATAAAAAATTCTCCCTGTCTTGATAGAGCATTCCCATTTTCAAGCATAGTTTTATACATCTCTTGAAAATCTTCATAAGCAGAAAAAATTCTTTGTGAAATCCTTGAGGATTCATCTAATATGACTATAGGATCATCAAAATAATCTAGTAGGTTTGAATTATATGTGTAAAAATAAGGCAAAAAACTATCTATTCCTTCAAAATATTTTAAATTAGAAAGCTTTTCTAAAATTTCTTCGTATCTTTGTTTTAGTAAATTAGCTTCATCCTTTTTCTTTTTTGAAAAACTTTTAAGTTTTGCTTCTAAATCCTCTTTTATTAATTCATATCCTCTTTTCAAGGCAGCATCATCAAGTAGAATTTCCCTTGCCGGATTTATTATAATTTCACTTATCCTTTGAATACTCCTTTGGCTTAGGACATCAAAAGTCCTTATCGTATCGATTTCATCATCAAAAAATTCAATTCTTATCGGCTCCTCTTTATCAATTGGGAAAATATCAACTATTCCTCCCCTTTGGGCAAATTGTCCCTTCCCTTCAACTATATCAACTCTTTCATAACCCAATTCATATAATTTAGAAACCAAGTCTAAAACCTCAATATTCAAACCTTCATTTATCTTCAAAAAACTGTTTTTTAAAACATCCTTAGGTGGCATTAAAGACATAATAGAGTCAATAGTAGATACAACAATTGCTTTCTCCCCATTTAAAATCTTTTTTAAAATCTTTAATCTTTCTGATTTAATCTCAAAGGATGTAACGTCTATATTAAGGACGAGTTCTTTAGAAGGAAAATAATAGCATTGGTCTGTAAAATTTTTAATATCATCGTAGATTTTTTTAGCTTCTATATCATTGTAAGATAAAATAAGCATCTGCCTATTTAACTTCAAAAAAAGACAATAACAAACCAAGGCCTTTTGAGATTCCGAAAGGCCGTGTGCTTGACATGGGGTATTTTTATTTTCTATAGCCTTTAGGATTTCATTAAATTCTCTATTTTTTAATAATACCTCCAATAACCCCTTATATTTCAAAACTTCACCCCCTTAAGCTTTATTTTTTGCCTGCATCGAAGGAGTTATACTTATTCATGGCACTTTGAATACCATTTTTTATTATTTCCAAGACAGCATCAGAAGCAGCATCAATTACTTTTTCTATTAAAACTTCTTCCTCCTTTGAAAATTTTCCAAGAACGTGGGATATCATATCAAATTTGGGTTTACCTATTCCAATTCTTACCCTTGGGAACTTATTATCCTGCAGATGATATATGATGTTTTTCATTCCATTATGGCCACCGTCACTTCCGCTAGGCCTAATTCTTAACCTTCCAACATCTATATCAACATCGTCATAAACGACAATAATATTTTCAATATTAATTTTATAAAACTCAACAGCTTCTATTAAGCTCTCTCCACTTAAATTCATGAAGGTTGAGGGTTTTAACAGCAATACCTTTTTATTATCAAAAGTTCCTTCCCCGAATAAACCTTTGAACTTTATTTTGTTAACACTTGCTCCTAATTTTTCAGCCAATCTTTCAATAACCTCAAAGCCAACATTATGCCTTGTTTTTTCGTAATCCCTTCCTGGATTTCCTAGTCCAACTACAAGATACATCCTCTCACTCCCTCATCATTTATATTTCCATTAAAAATATTACCATAAATTATTCAAAAAAAACATGGCTGCATATGCAGCCTATCTAATTTGTTCTGTTAGTTTTATTCTAACATCAAAATATCTTCCATCCCTCCATACTTTAGCCTTTACTATGTCCCCAACCTTACGTTTTTCCTTTGCCTCCTGTAGATCTTCAAATTTAGTTAACTTTTTACCATCGAATTCTACGATTATATCTCCAGGTCTTATTCCAGCAAGGTCAGCACCGCTTCCCCTTACAACCTCCTGAACACCAACACCTACAGGAACTCCATATTCTTTTGCCTGTTCTTCGTCAATAAACGTACCTGCGACTCCTATATATGGCCTTGAAACATAGCCATGTTTCATCAATTCTTCGATTATTTTTTTAGCCTCATTTATAGGTATTGCAAAACCCATACCTTCAGCTGATGTTATTTTTAATGTATTAATACCTATAACTTCTCCATTTTCATTGCAAAGGGCACCGCCACTATTGCCTTGATTTATAGAAGCATCTGTCTGAATAACTTTATATTTTCTATCCTCAACTGTAATTTCCCTATTTATAGCACTTATAACTCCCATCGTAACACTTCCTGCAAATTCCTCTCCAAGTGGATTACCTATTGCAATGGCTATATCTCCAACCCTAACGCTTGATGAATCACCAAATTTAGCAACAGGAAGATTAGTGGCATTAACTTTTAATACTGCGATGTCTGTTTCATAATCTGATCCTATAATCCTTGCAGGAAGTTTTCTGCCTCCAGATAAAGTTACAGTAACATCGGTTGCCCCTTCAATTACGTGATAATTAGTAACGATATAACCGTTTTTGTCAAATATAATTCCAGAACCAGAGCCTTGCTTTTGCTTTCCCCAAAACAATGTATCTACATTATTATTAACTCCAACTATAGCAGGTCCAACTAATTCTGCAACTTTATTTATAGAATTTTTAGGTAGCGCGGATGTTGTTTGTTGAGTTAAATTAGGCAGTGTAATTCCTGAAGAATTCGATTCATAATTCTTTTTAACATAATATCCGCCTAGTATTCCTCCTAAAGAAGCAGAAAAAAATACTAAAAGTATAATGCCAACAGCCCTTAAAAACCTTTTAGGTCTTCTTTCTTCCACGAATTTTACTCCACTCCCCCAGTTATTTTCATTAAACTCCATAATTACACCTCCTCACTTTATATTCTATCTTCCAATTTTTAAGAAAGTATGAATAAGATTTGAAATAAATAAAA
The DNA here is from genome assembly GCF_030546345.1 of Caloramator sp. CAR-1. Lineage (NCBI taxonomy): Bacteria > Bacillati > Bacillota > Clostridia > Eubacteriales > Clostridiaceae > Caloramator > Caloramator sp. CAR-1. The sequence continues at coordinate 13,283 of NZ_JAUONW010000011.1, read as the reverse complement.
ATTATGAAATTTCTAATGTAAATGTAAATTTTGTTCCCTTTTCACCTGACTCAACCCAAATTGTTTGGTTATGTTTATTTATAATCTGCCTTGCTATAGAAAGTCCAAGCCCTGTTCCTCCGCCCTTTGTCCTTGACTTATCGCCCTTGTGGAATCTATCCCAAATATACTTTATATCTTCTTTAGGAATTGGGGGGCCATCATTAAAGATACTCACTAAAAGTCTATCCTCCTTTATTTCTGTTCGGATTTCAATATTGCCACCCTCATGGACAAACTTAATGGCGTTATCTATTATATTTGTCAACACCTGGTCGATCCTATCCCTATCCCCTTTAACCATCATTCTTTTTTCAATTAAATAAACATTTACATTTATTTTCTTTTTGTTTATTTTATCTTCGAATTTAATAATTCTTTGCCTTATAAGCTCATTTATATCAAATATCCCTATTTTTAATGAAAATTCACCCGATTCTAAGCTTGCAAGATCTAAAAGATCATTAATAAGTCTAATTAATCTTTTTATCTCGTCATGGACTATCTCCAGATATTTTGTCCATTTTTCCATTGGGATAGTTCCATCAAGCATACCAGAGATAAATCCGTTAATGGATGTCATCGGTGATCTTAGTTCATGTGATACATCTGCAATAAAATTTCTTCTCATGTTTTCTAAATTCTTCAATGTATCAGCCATATAGTTAAAAGAATTTGCAAGTTTTCCTATCTCGTCTTCTGAGTCTATGTCAACTCTTTTGTCGAATTCTCCCTTTGATATAGCCTTTGCAGTATCATTTATCTTGCTTAGAGGCCTTATCAATATTTTTTCGGAAATATAGAAAATAATGAAAAGAGAGATGACAGTTGCAAAAAAAGCCGACATCCATATAACAATATATACCTTTTTAAGGGCAAATCTTATTTCATCAAGTGAGGTATGCAAAAAAATTGCACTCAAAACATTATCATCTACATAAACTGGAATGCCCACGGTTAGCATTGGCTTTTTAAATATACCTTTAAAGCTATCCTTTTTTATTACAATTTTCCCAGAAATAACATCTTGGAATTCTGTAAAGGTTAGCTGTTTTTCATAGTCTATCGTTGGTTCAGTATAAGCATAGATATACCCATATTTATCAACCACCCATATTCTTGCATTTACAAGTCTGTCTATTAATAAAAGCTCATCCTTTAGCTTTTTCTTGCTGATTTTTCTATCAAAATAGTCTGAAACAATATCCTTTAATACGGTTCCTTGTTTTAGTAATGTTGCAGCTTTTTGATTAACTGAATAATTATAAAACCATTGCGAAAGAAAAATAGCAACCAAACTAAAGGATATAGCTAAAATTACAAAATAAGTGATTATTAGCTTTGCAAATAAACTTTTTTTCATTATGACTTCACCTCAAATTTATATCCAACGCCCCAAACAGTTTTAATCTGCCATTCATCATGCTCTGGAAGCTTTTCTCTTATTCTCTTTATATGGACATCAACTGTTCTTGAATCTCCCGGATAATCATACCCCCAAACTTCATATAGAAGCTGGTCCCTTGTAAAAACTTTGTTGGGGTTTGACGCAAGGAAATATAAAAGTTCAAACTCTTTTGGAGGAAACTCCATCTCCTGACCCTTATATATAACAATAAATGAATCTGCATCAATTATTAAATCCTTATATTCAAGGGATTTTTTCTGAACTTGAGGTTTATATCTTCTTAATACCGCTCTAATTCTTGCAACAAGTTCCTTAGGTTCAAATGGCTTTACAATATAATCATCTGCACCAAGCTCTAACCCTAAAACTCTGTCAAAGGTTTCTCCTTTTGCTGTAAGCATAACAACAGGAATAGCAGGAGTTTTTCTAATTTCCTTTAATGTTTCATAACCATCAAGACCTGGCATCATAACGTCTAAAACTATTAAATCAAGTTGCCTTTCCCTAAAAATCTTAAGAGCATCAACTCCTGAGTTAGCTTTATAAACTTTATACCCTTCCTTTTCAAGATATATCTCCAAAAGATCGCAAATATTGACATCATCATCAACAATTAGAATTCTATTTTCCATTATATCAACCTCCTTAATTTATTTTCTCATTATTTTAATTTTAATACAATATGCCATTTTTGAACAAAATTTTAATTGATTATTTAAAAAATATTTATAATTTTTTTAACATGTGCTATTATATTTATAGATAATTTTTACATAGGAGGCGCATTTTATGAACGCAAGAGAACATGTTAATCAAGTATTTGAACAAGTGGTAAAGAGAAATCCAAATGAACCTGAATTCCATCAGGCAGTTAAGGAAGTTCTTGACTCCCTTGTTCCAGTTCTCGAAAGAAGACCTGAATATATCGAAGCTGGAATAGTAGAAAGAATTGTCGAACCAGAAAGACAAATTATGTTTAGAGTTCCATGGGTTGATGATAATGGCAAGATTCACGTAAACAGAGGATTTAGAATTCAATTCAACAGCGCAATTGGACCATATAAGGGAGGACTTAGATTCCATCCATCAGTTAACGCAAGCATAATCAAATTCCTTGGTTTCGAACAAATATTTAAAAACTCATTAACTGGCCTTCCAATTGGTGGTGGAAAGGGCGGTTCAGACTTCGATCCTAAGGGAAAATCAGATGCAGAAATAATGAGATTCTGCCAAAGCTTTATGGCTGAATTATATAGACACGTAGGTCCAGACATCGACGTTCCGGCAGGTGATATAGGAGTTGGTGCAAGAGAAATAGGTTACCTCTATGGAATGTATAAAAAAATCACAGGCGCTTATGAAGCTGGTGTTTTAACTGGAAAAGGATTAACATATGGTGGAAGTTTAGTAAGAAAAGAAGCTACAGGTTATGGTCTTGTTTACTTCGTTGAAGAAATGTTAAATGCTAAAGGAAATTCCTTCAAAGGTAAAGTTGTTGTAATTTCAGGTTCAGGAAATGTTGCTATCTATGCTGCTGAAAAGGCTATGCAACTTGGTGCTAAGGTAGTTGCAATGAGCGACTCAAACGGATATGTATATGACAAAGATGGAATTAAGCTTGATACAATAAAGCAAATAAAAGAAGTTGAAAGAAAGAGAATTTCAGAATACATAAAATTCCATCCAAGTGCTGAATATCATGAAGGTCATAAGAATATTTGGAATGTAAAATGCGATATAGCACTTCCATGTGCAACTCAAAACGAAATAGATGCAGAAGCAGCAAAGACATTAGTAAGCAATGGAGTTATTGCTGTTGGTGAAGGTGCAAACATGCCATCAACTCTTGAAGCTACCGAAATATTCTTAAATAATGGCATATTATTTGCACCAGCAAAGGCTGCAAATGCAGGTGGAGTTGCAACTTCCGCCCTTGAAATGTCACAAAACAGCTTAAGATTATCATGGACATTTGAAGAAGTAGATCAAAGACTCCATAACATAATGGTAAATATCTACAAGAATGCTAGCCAAAAGGCTGAAGAATATGGATATAAGGATAACCTTGTTGTTGGAGCAAATATCGCTGGTTTCGTAAAGGTTGCAGATGCAATGCTTGCTCAAGGAATAGTATAATAAAAAGGCTGCCATTAGGCAGCCTTAGTTATTTCACCCAAGTTATAGTAATTATTTTTAAAACTACCCAAAGTATAAACCAAAAGATAAGAACAAGTGGCATTAATATTTCAAACTGAGCAATCATTATGGCCAAAATATCCTTCCATTCAAGCTTTAAATCTTCCTTATCCTTTTCCATATAATCACCTTCCAACTAAATGACATGCAACAAAATGGTTATTACCTATATCCTTATATTCTGGTGCTACCTCTTTACAAATGTCCATCTTATATGGACACCTTGTGTGAAATTTACATCCCTTTGGCGGATTTGCAGGGCTTGGTATATCTCCTTCAAGTATTATCCTTTCCCTTTTCAATGTAGGATCAGGAACTGGAACTGCTGATAAAAGGGCCTTTGTGTAAGGATGAATTGGATTTTTAAAAATTTCTTTTTTATCAGCAAGCTCTACTAATGAACCAAGATACATAACCCCAACCCTATGACTTATATGCTTTACTACACTTAAATCATGAGAAATGAAAAGGTAAGAAAAATTAAACTTTTGTTGAAGCTCACATAGCAAATTAACTATTTGAGACTGTATTGAAACATCCAATGCCGAAACCGGCTCGTCACACACTATAAATTTAGGATTTAGTGCAAGTGCCCTTGCAATTCCAATCCTTTGTCTTTGCCCACCTGAAAATTCATGGGGATATCTTTTTATATAATATGAGCTTAATCCGCACATCTCTAAAACCTCTTCAACCTTTGACTTTACTGTATTTTTATCTGCCATACCATGTTCAATTAAGGCTTCTCCTACTATTTCTCCTACTGTCATCCTTGGATTTAAGGATGAATATGGATCTTGAAATATAATTTGCATATTTGGTCTTAATTTTCTTAATTCTTCTCTACTTAACTTATAAATATCCTTGCCTTCAAACATTACTTCTCCTTCAGTTTTTTCTATAAGCCTTAATATAGTTCTTCCTGTTGTTGATTTTCCGCATCCCGATTCGCCAACAAGACCTAATGTTTCACCTTTTCTTAGCTCAAAAGAAACGTCATCAACAGCCTTTACATGCCCAACAACTTTTTGAAAAACACCGGACCTTATTGGAAAATACTTTTTTAAATTTTTAACACTTAGTATAACTTCATTCATTACTATCACCCCCATAAAGGTGGCAGGCAACCTTATGTCCATTTCCAACTTCCTTTAACGTTGGCATAACTTCCTTACAAATTTCCATCGCTTTTTCACACCTTGGGAAGAAATAACATCCTTTAGGTAAATTAAAGGGATTAGGAACCTGCCCAGGAATAGAATATAGCTTCTCTTTATCAATGTGTATTTGTGGCTTTGATTCTAATAAGCCCAATGTATAAGGATGTTTAGGGTTTTTAAATAGTTCAATAACATCAGCCTCCTCAACAACTTTACCTGCATACATCACTGTTACATATTCTGCCATTTCTGCCACAACACCCAAGTCATGGGTTATAAGCATAATGCTTGTTTTTGTTTCATCCTTTAATTTTCTCATCAAGTCAAGTATTTGGGCCTGAATCGTTACATCAAGGGCTGTTGTTGGTTCATCTGCTATTAAAAGAGTAGGATTACAAACCATAGCCATTGCAATCATAGCCCTTTGTCTCATGCCACCACTAAGTTCATGGGGATATGCATTTATTATTTCTTCTGCTCGTGGTATACCTACAAGTTTTAGAGCCTCAACCGCTTTTTTAGTTGCTTCTTTTTTATCTAGTTTTTGATGAAGCATTATGGCTTCTATTATTTGATTACCTATTGTAAAAACAGGATTTAAAGATGTCATAGGCTCCTGAAATATCATAGAAATTTTATTTCCCCTAATTTCTCTTACTTCATCATCTGAAAGCTTTAAGAGATCTTTACCTTCAAATATTATCTCCCCGCCTTCTATTTTACCAGGTGGATCGGGTATTAATCTTAATATTGACATTGCAGTTATACTTTTCCCACAGCCTGATTCGCCAACTATGCAAAGAGTCTGTCCTCTATTTATCCTTAAACTGACATCGTCAACTGCCTTTACAACCCCCTCATCGGTATAAAAGTATGTTTTCAAATTTTTTATTATTAATAATTCGTCCATTTTGTCCCCCTCCTAGCGTTTTAATTTGGGATCCAATGCATCCCTTAAACCATCACCTAATAAATTTATTGCCATAACTGTTATAAAAATACATATTCCTGGGGGAACCCATCGCCAAGGATAAAACTGAAAAACATAAGCATCTGTGACTGCATTTACCATATTGCCCCATGATGGAGTTGGAGGTGTAACTCCAAGTCCAAGATAGCTCAAAGCCGATTCAGTTAAAATGGCTCCGGCAACCTCCAATGTTGCTGAAACGATAATCGAACTAAAGGTGTTTGGTAAAAGATGCCTAAATATTTTTCTTCTATCCCTTAACCCCAACGCTTCCGCAGCTTGGATAAATTCCTGCTCTCTAAGGGAAAGTATCTGACCTCTTATTATTCTACTAAGTCCAGGCCAACTTAGTATTCCTATAATAAACATAACGACATAAATTCTATAATTAGGATGAATTTTATAATCCGACATAACAGCAGCCACCATCAAAAGAAGTGGCAAAAACGGGAAACACATAAATATATCTACTATTCTCATCAAAACAGCATCAATAATTCCACCATAATAACCAGATATTGCACCTACTATACTCCCTATTAAAACACTTATCAAAACTGCTACTATTCCTACTGATAGAGATATTCTCCCGGCATACATAACTCTTGTTAAAACATCCCTTCCTACCTCATCTGTTCCTAAGGGATGGGACAGAGAAGGAGGTGCAGAAATATTGCTAAGATCTAATGTTTCCATATTATATGGTGATATCATTGGTCCAAAAACTGAAAGAAGCACCATAAATATCAAAATATAAAGTCCAAGCATTGCAAGCTTATTCCTTTTTAATCTAATCCAAGCAAGCTGCCAAGGTCCTAATATTTTCTCTTCTCTTATTTTTGCTTCTACACTTCGAACAGTCTGCATATAAATCCCCCCTATTTTAGCCTTATCCTTGGGTCAACTAAAGCATAAGTAACATCCGCAATTAGATTACCAAGTAAAGTTAACAGAGCAAGAAGCATATTTATACCCATCAAAAGGGGATAATCCCTTGTATTTACTGCCTGAAGTTCAATAGGCCCAATACCAGGCCAATTAAATATTTGCTCCGTAATAATAGCCCCTGAAAAAAGTCCTGGCAAACTCATTCCGAAAATCGTTACAACAGGAATAAGGGCATTCCTTAAGGCATGTTTATATATGACAACCTTTTCCCTTAATCCCTTTGCCCTTGCTGTTCTAATATAATCCTGCCTTATAACCTCCAGCATGCTTGATCTTGTATATCTCATAAGTCCCGCGAGGCTTCCAAGGGTTAAAACTATTAGTGGTAGTGCCATATGATGCATAACTTCTTTAAATAAAGCAAAGCCCGTTGCTGTGCTTCCTGGATTAGTCATTCCTGAAACTGGAAATAACTTTAGGTCGACTGCAAACCACTTTATAAGTAAAAGCCCGAAGAAAAATGAGGGCATCGAAATACCTATCAAGGCAAATATTGTAAATATGTAATCAAATTTTGAATATTGTTTTGTTGCTGATAAAACACCGATTGGAATAGAAAGAATTGCACTTAGCAAAAAAGATGCTAAAGAAAGATAAAAAGAATTCCATATAAAGGAATTTATAACCCTTGAAACAGGTTGCTTATAATAAAAGGATTCTCCCCATTGACCCTTTAAGATATCCATTACCCAATATTTATACTGAACAAGAATCGGTTCATTTAAGTGAAGCTGTTCTCTTAGCTTTGCTTTAGTTTCAGCTGATGTCTTTGGATCAACTATTGCTGACACCGCGTCTCCAGGTGCCAATTGAAAAATAACAAAAATTAGTATAGATATACCTATAAGAACAGGAATCATTTCAAGTAATCTTCGGGTAATATACTGCCTCATCGTCCTACCTCCTAAATATTGCCCGGCGATTGCCGGGCAATTTTTATTTAACATCAACTATTTCAACATTTTGAATATCATATGTCCAATCTATATATGGTGATGGATTTACTCCCTTAACCCTGCAACTTACAGCAACATTATCCTTGTTATAGCTCAAGAAAAGATATGGCAATTCTTCATTTGCAAGCTTATTCCACTGTTTATAAATTTCCTTTCTCTTTTCCTGATTAAATTCAGTAAGACCCTGTTTCATAAGTTTTTCAGATTCTTCGTTTACCCAGCCAACAGAATTGTTTCCTCCAGGAACATCCTGTGCCTTTGAGAATATTCCTGATGGATCTGGGTCAATCGATAGGGACCAAGCCATGTTATACATTTCAAATTCCCTTTTGTCATAAACCTTTTCAACCAATGTTCCAAATTCCATAAGTTCTGGAACAACTTCTATTCCTAGTTTTCCCCAATTATCTTTAACAATAGGTATTAAAGATTCTACATATTTGCTTCCTGTATAGGTCATCCAATGAATTATAAATTTTTTGCCATCTTTATATCTAAACCCATCTTCCTTCTTTACCCAGCCAGCCTCATCTAAGAGTTTATTCGCAAGATCAGGATTATATTCGTATTGGTTTATTTCATCCGTATATGCCCAAGAAACTGGTGAAACCGGTGCATTACATACCTGACCGTTTCCTTTGTAATAAGCGTTTATAAACCCTTTTCTATCAAGTCCATACATTAGTGCTTGTCTTACTCTCTTATCCTTAAATCTTTCATCCCTGAGATTTAATCCTATATACCCATAGGAATTGGAAGGATAGCTATATATGTTGAAAAATCCCGCCTGCTTTATAAGTTCAACCATTTCTGGCTTACCTACAGCATCTATATCTACATTACCAGAGGTTAATTCTTGAACTACTGTATTTGCGTTTGTAACCTTCATAACTATAGTTTTAATCTTTGGCTCGCCCTTCCAATAGTTTGGATTCTTTTCAAATACTACTTCTGCACCTGGTTTGTAATTCTTAAGTGTATATGCTCCCGATCCCATTGGTTTTAAGAAAAGGTCTTTAAGCTTTTTAATATTTCCCTTTTCAAAACCATAATAATGCTTTGGAAGTATTCCATATCCAAAGTTCCAAATAGCAGGTGCTTGAGCCTCTGTTAAAGTAAATTGTATTGTATATGGATCGATAACCTTTATTCCTTTAACTTCCTTTACTTTATTTTCTTTATCCTTATTGTATTCCTCGTATCCCTCTAAATACATAACAGCATCTGTTCTTGGACCATCATAATTAGGATCGCAGATAGCTGTGAAGGTGAAGGCAACGTCTTCAGCTGTAAGTTCCTTTCCATCATGGAATTTAATTCCTTTTTTTATATAGAAGGTATATGTTTTACCATCTTCAGATATATCCCATTTTTCCGCAACATTTGGAATTGGATTACCCTCAGCGTCATTGCTAATAAGTCCATCGAAAATCAAAGAACATACCCATGAATCATATAAACTACCTGAATAAATTGGATTAAAGGTTCCATTTGGTGCAGTAGTTCCAACTATTAAAGTATCCTTTCTATCCCTTGCAACCTGTGGAAGTTTTTCTGGGTTGGTAGCTTGAATTATCTCAATTTGACTCTTGTTTAAAGACTTGTTGTCAGAACTTCCTTGATTTGAAGAAGGCTTTGAACATGCTGAAAATGTCCCCACCATAATCAAAATCCCTAAAAAAACACTTAAGAATTTTTTCATCTTATCCCCCCTAAAATTTAAATTGTTCTTCTTAATATAAATTTTATTAAAAATACATATTTTTTTGGTAACAATATGGTAACAATTTAGAATTTTACAAAAAAGGAAATAAGTAATTTGTTATATTGCAAAAATGAGGTAAGTTTTATTAACTTACCTCATTTTGTGGTAAATATATTGTTACTTTGGTTCCTAATCCTTCATTGCTTTCTATAACAATATCACCTTTATGGAGTCTGATTATCTCGTCGCATATTGCAAGCCCAAGTCCGCTTCCTTCCTTTTTTATATCAATTTTATAGAACTTTTCTTTTACTTTATCTATCTTTTCTATTGGTATACCTATGCCGTCATCTTCCACAATTATCTTTACTGCATGCTTTTCCCTTATAGTTCTTATTAAGATTGACCCGTCTTGCTTTGAAAATTTTACAGCATTATCTATAAGGTTTATTATTACTTGTCTTATTCTAAATTTATCAGCCAAAATAATATCATTTTCATCCAATTCTTCAGTTATTTTTAAACCTTTATTGTTAGCCTTCCCTTTATACAGATTACAAATATCATGAATTTCTTGATTTAAACGAAAGTTTTCAAGGCTTAATTTAATCTTTCCCCCTTCAAGTTTTGAAAAATCAAGAAGATCCTCAACCATGTCTGAAAGCCTATCTACTTCCTTTGTAATAATCTTTAACCCTTGTTTTACCTCTTCTAAGTCATCAAAATCACTTGTCAAAATAGTTTCACTCCATCCCTTAATAGAAGTTAAAGGCGTTCTTAGTTCATGAGATACCGATGATATAAATTCACTTTTTAAATTCTGCATCCTTTTAATCTCGTTTGCCATATAATTTAAAGTTTCTGCCAGCTCTCTAATCTCATCGTTGTATTTGGTGGTTATTTTTACATCGAAATTACCCCTTGCCATTTTTTTTGCAACTTCGTTGATATCCTTTATAGGTTCTATTATGCTTTTACTGAAGGTTAAGCTCAAAATAAATAGAAATATCACTAAAACAAAGCTAATAAAAATAGCAAAGGTTATATAATATTTTATTCTAGAATCCACTTCCCTTAAGGATGTTATTATTCTCAAAACTCCTACTATGGAACCATCCACCTTTATAGGAGCTGATGCTGCTATTAATTTTTCCATTGTTATATTGTTTATGTATATAGAAGAATGAACCTTATCTTGAAGAGCAAGAATATAATCTGATTGAAGATTTTCAGCGTAATTTAATCCGCTAGAACAAAATAGCACTTTCCCTTTAGTATCCCAAACTTGAATAATAAAATCCTCATCAAAGGAATAATCTTCAACATAATTTTTAAGAAGAAAAGTTATTTTTTCTTTATCTGTGAAATATCTATTGAAAAACTCCGTAGATGTATTAACTTTATTTATCAAAAGCTGTCGTAAGCTTGAATAATAATAGTTTCTTATGATAAGGGCAAAGGATAGATTGAAAACTATTAAAATAACTATAATCCCTATAATGTAATCCTTAACCCACCTTTTCTTAATCCCCGTCATGTTAAATCATTCCTTATTTATGAATATATTTTTTTCTATTTCATCCGGATTAAAAATCTTTTTATCATAATTTATGTATACTCTGTAATTCAGATAATCCAATATTTTAATTTTATCCGCCAAATCTATTGTATTTCCTTCCTTAATCCTATATAAAGAAAAAAGATATTTATTTGAATCCTTTAAATAAAAGGATACACTTTCATAGTCCTTCTGATTATATTTAATTATAAAGTTATTTTGTATTTTTTTAGGAATAAGAAAATAATAACTATCATCACCATAGGTAGAACAGGAGTAGATTAAATTTCCCTTTTCATCTATCTTATACCAGTTGTTAATCCAAATATTTTTATTCTGGAAACTGTTATTAATCTCTGGCATCGCAACTTCAATAAATCCATCTCCATCAATATCCTGTGATTTTATATAATAAGCCTTTATTCCATTTTCACATATATGATTTTGGGAGTTTAAAAACAAATTTTTTATCTTTTTTTTATCTAAAACTAATATTTGAGTTAGTGCTAATTCTTCTCCTATTAAACTATCTATAACTATTCCATTTTGGCTCTTATTTAATTTACAATAGGTTATGTTTTTATAGTGTTTTGTTCCTTTGTCTAAAGGAACTACATATAAAGAGTTAAATTTTTCACCCTCAGCCTTTAATATATTTAAAAAGGGAAATTCGTCTTTTCTTATTAGCAATATCTCATCTGTCCCATCCCCATCTATATCATTAATAGCAAAATCCTCATACTCCGACTTAAATACCACCCTTAATATTCCTTCTATTTCCTTTAATATAAAAACTTCCTTCGAATTATTTTTATAGTTCCCTATAATAAACTCCATCTTTTTATCTTGGTCTAAATCGGAATAATAAAATTTATGAATTTCGTCTCCAACAAATCCATAACTAACTGCATTAATAAAACTAGAACTTTTGATAAGCCCTATTTTTAAAGGTGAAAACAAATCCGAAGTTTTTATGAAATAAACTATATCACTATTTTTATCCCCATCAAAATCTAATAAATAAATGGAGTTTTTGTTCTCCCCATCTATTGGAGAAGTTAATTTCGAGTTAGGAGCAACAAAATATTTTATTTTACCGATTGCCATTTCGTATTCTTTAGGAATCATAGGCTTTACAATAATATTTTCTTCACGGAAATTGCAAGATTGAAAAATAAACACAAAAAATAATAAAACAATCCTTTTGATTAAAGATTTCACCTTCTTTAGCCCCCTATTACTTAATTTCCCACCTATATCCATATCCTCTTATAGACTTAATATATTTAGGGCATGTAGGGTCATCTTCTATCTTCTGCCTTAGCCTACTTATATTAACATCAACTATCTTATAACTTCCAATATAGTCTTCGCCCCATATTATGTTTAAAATTTCATCCCTTTTAAAAGCTTTATTAGGATTATTAATGAATAATTTTAAAAGTTCAAATTCAATATAGGTAAGTTCAATTTCTTTGTCTTCTTTAAAAAATTTTCTTGAGTTAAAATCAACTTTAAAAGGATACATAAAAATCTCATTGTTATTTCTTCTAATCATAGAAACCCTTCTAAAAAGCGAATCAACTCTTGCAACTAATTCTTTTGGACTAAAGGGCTTTACAACATAATCATCAGCTCCCTTTGAAAATCCAGCTATCTTATCAGCCTCTTGAGACCTTGCCGTAAGTATAATAATTCCTATAAAAGGATCCTTTTCTCTAATCTTATTGCATACATAAAATCCATCTATCTTAGGAAGCATTAAATCTACAATAGCTATATCAATACCATCATTCTTTTTTAATATATCCAGCGCCTTTTCCCCATCCTCAGCTTCAAGGACATCATACCCTTCTCTTTTTAAATTTATTTTTATAAATCCCCTGATTTCCTCGTGATCCTCAACAATCAAAACCCTCTTCATCAAATCCCCCCAATAAAACTAATATTTACTATAAATTATAATTCTTTACACTAAAATATTAAAGAAGTAACTAAAAAAAGATAGTGTCAAGATATTGTAGGTTAATTTTTATAGACAACCCCTTAAATTAGCTAGTTTCAAGGCGTTTGTTAAATTTAAAAAACTTAAATTATATTTTCATATTTTATTGATTTTAATATCCTGTAAATTGGCGTTACTTTCCCTATGTTCAATATCGTTATATTATTCATAACTTCACGTGAAGATTTATTTATCTTTCTTATCGCTTCTTTTATTTTCTTCTTACTTACCTTGAAGGCTTTTTCATCTTCCTTAAACACACTTATTTCACTTAAATTTCCTCCATTCTTGCTAAATACCCTTATCTTTGCCATTATCTTTAATCCWTACTTGCTCCA
>NZ_JAUONW010000010.1:0-74728 GCF_030546345.1 Caloramator sp. CAR-1 | reverse complement strand
ATACATAGAAGCGGATGAAGATCATGTTGCACTGCAGAATGGCAAAAAGGAGATGCCAAGGCTTGTCTATGTTCATGAAGGAAGGCAAGAGAGGAATGGAAGGAATGAATTAAAAAATGTATATTACAAAGCATACGTAGGAGTAGAAGCAGAAGAAATATGGATAGATGTAGCGAATTATGTGTATGAGAATTATGAAATAGAGAGCATAGAAAAGATATATATAGCAGGGGATGGGGCAAGATGGATAAAGGAAGGGATAGAGTGGATTCCAAAAGCGAAATTTGTATTAGACAGATATCATTTAAACAAATACATAATAAGAGGGACAGCAAAGAGAGAAGAATATAGGGAAAAGATATGGAAAGCCATAAATGAAGGAGATAAGAAGGGTTTAAGGGAAATATTTAAGGAGCTTGCAAGTAAAGCAGAAACTAATACAGAAAAAGAAAGGATAAAAGAAGTAAGAAGGTATATATTAAACAACTGGGAAGGGATAGAAATATATAAAGATGACGATGATGTAATAGGATGCAGCGCAGAAGGGCATGTAAGCCATGTATTATCGGCGAGATTAAGCAGCAGGCCATTAGGATGGAGCAAGGAAGGATTAAAGATAATGGCAAAGCTAAGGGTATTTAGCAAGAATGGAGGAAATTTAAGGGAAATAAGTGTGTTTAAGGAAGATGAAAAAGCCTTCAAGGTAAGTAAGAAGAAAATAAAAGAAGCGATAAGAAAGATAAATAAATCTTCACGTGAAGTTATGAATAATATAACGATATTGAACATAGGGAAAGTAACGCCAATTTACAGGATATTAAAATCAATAAAATATGAAAATATAATTTAAGTTTTTTAAATTTAACAAACGCCTTGAAACTAGCTAATTTAAGGGGTTGTCTATAAAAATTAACCTACAATATCTTGACACTATCAAATTTTAATTTGAACTTGAAAAAATGATATATTATTATGTATAATTAGGAAGAATGTAATATATTTATATACTAACGGTAGGTGAAAAATATGATAAAAAGTATGACTGGCTATGGAAGAGGAGAATGTGAAGAAAATAATAGACGATTTGTAATTGAGTTAAAATCAGTAAACAATAGATATTTAGATATTAACATAAGGCTACCAAAACATTTAATATCTTTAGAGGATAACATAAGAAAATACATATCTTCAAGGGTATCTAGAGGGAAAATAGATGTCTTTGTAAGTCAAGAAAAATTTAGTGATGACGATATAAAAGTTGTTTTAGATGAACAGGTAGCAAGTTATTATTATAATGTTTATTCTGAGCTTAAAAAGAAATTCAATCTTCAAGAGGAGATTACTCTTTCACTTCTTGCTAAGGCACCTGACGTAATTATTATCGAAAAAAATGAGGATGATGTCGAAATAGTTTGGGATACTATGAAAAAAGCTTTAGATGAAGCTTTATCTGTATTTATTGACATGAGAACTAAAGAAGGTTTAAAATTAAAACAAGATATTTTAGAAAGATGTATGATCATAAGTGAAAAGGTGAATTTGATAGAAAAAAGAAGTCCTAGTATAATTGATGAGTATAGAGAAAAGATAAAATTAAGGGTTTCTGAGTTTTTAAAGGATGTAGAAATAGATGAGTCTAGGTTGTTAAATGAAGTAGCATTTTTTGCTGATAAAGTTAATATTGATGAAGAAATAACGAGATTAAAAAGCCATATTGAACAATTACGATTATCCTTAGAAAGCGATGAAGCTGTCGGAAGAAAACTGGATTTTTTAATACAAGAAATGAATAGAGAAACAAATACTATAGGCTCAAAGGCAAATGACTTAAGTATAGCAAATTTAGTTATAGATATAAAAAGCGAATTAGAAAAAATTAGGGAACAAGTTCAAAATATAGAATAATTAGGAGGTTAAAGTATGGGTATAAAACTAATAAATATAGGCTTTGGAAATATAGTTTCCGCCAACAGGCTTGTGGCCATTGTAAGCCCAGAATCTGCACCAATAAAAAGGATAATTCAAGAAGCAAGGGATAGAGGTATGCTTATTGATGCAACTTACGGTAGAAGAACAAGGGCTGTTATAATTACAGATAGTGACCACATTATTTTGTCAGCTGTTCAACCTGAGACGGTGGCTCATAGACTAACATCAAAGGATGTTGAGGAGGATATAGAAGATACTGAAGATGATGAAGAATAATAAAGAAAGGAGTATATGATGCAAAGGCAAGGATTATTAATAGTAATTTCAGGTCCATCAGGTGCGGGGAAGGGAACAATATGTAAAGCTTTGTTACAAAAGAATAAGGATTTAAAGATATCTGTTTCATGCACCACAAGATCACCAAGAGAAGGTGAAAGGGAAGGTATTAACTATTATTTTGTATCAAAGGAAAAATTTCAAGATATGATAGAAAAAAATGAGTTTTTAGAATATGCTACTGTCTATGGTAACTATTATGGAACTCCCAGAAAATATGTGGAAGAGGAACTTAAAAAGGGTAATGATGTTATATTGGAAATTGACATTCAAGGGGCTCTAATGGTTAAAGAAAGATATCCAGAAGGAGTGTTTATATTTATTTTACCACCATCTATGGAGGAACTAAAAAACAGAATAATAAAACGTGGATCTGAAACAGAAGATTCTTTAAATACAAGATTTACAGCGGCATTTGAAGAAATAAAATATATGTCTAAATATGATTATGCCGTTGTTAATGACTATGTTGATGAGGCTGTTAAAAAGATTGAATGTATAATTGTTGCAGAAAAATGCAAGTGCAATAGAATGTTAAGAGCAGGATATTTTGAGCAGGAGGGATAATGTATGCATATTAGTAAAGAAAGCTCAATGATTAATCCACCTATATTATCGCTTTTAGAAAAAATAGATAACAGATACTCTTTGGTTGTTGTTACTGCAAAAAGAGCAAGACAATTAGTTGCAGGGGAAGAACCTTTAGTTAAGGTTGATTCTAATCAACCTGTTACAATTGCAATTCATGAAATCAATAAGGGGAAAATCAAATATCACGCTGTTAAAACCGGAATTAAGTAATGTTGAGGTGTTAGTATGTCTAAAAATGTTGTTTTGGGTGTGACGGGAGGTATAGCCGCATACAAAGCACTTGACTTAGTAAGTAAACTTAGGAAAAAGGATATTAATGTTGATGTGATAATGACAGAATCGGCTACAAAGTTTGTAACTCCGTTAAGTTTTCAGTCTTTAAGTCAAAACCAGGTTATAGTTGACATGTTTTTAGAGCCAAAGAGCTGGGAAATACAACATATCTCATTGGCTGATAAGGCGGATGTTTTAGCAATTGTTCCTGCCACTGCAAATGTTATAGGTAAAATTGCTAATGGTATAGCCGATGATATGCTTACTACAACAGTCATGGCAACAAAGGCACCTGTTTTAATAGCACCTGCAATGAATGTTAATATGTATGAAAACCCTATAGTTCAAAGGAATATCCAAATATTAAAACAATACGGTTATCATATTATAGAACCGATAGAAGGAAGGCTTGCCTGCGGATATGTAGGAAAGGGCAAGTTAAATGATATTGATTTGATATTTGATTATATTGAAATGCTTCTTGAAAAGAAAAAAGACTATTTAGGCAAAAAGGTTCTTGTGACTGCAGGTCCAACTGTTGAATATATTGATCCTGTAAGATTTATATCTAATAGGTCATCAGGAAAAATGGGGTATGCAATTGCAAGAGCAGCTAGAAACAGAGGTGCAGAGGTAATCTTAATTACAGGACCTACTAATATAGCACCACCGGTGGGTGTAAAAGTCATTAGAGTAAAGACAGCAGAGGAAATGTTTAAAGAAGTAATGAAATATTATCCAGAAGTTGATATTGCTATAAAGGCAGCTGCAGTTGCCGATTATAAAGTTGAAGGGACAAGCAAGGTTAAGATAAAGAAAACAGAAGATTCCTTTGAATTAAAGTTAATAAAAAATAAAGATATTTTACAGGAGATGGGAAAAGCAAAATCTAAGCAGATACTTGTTGGATTTGCAGCAGAGACAAACGATTTAATTAAAAATGCAAAGCTTAAATTAGAAGGAAAAAATTTAGATATGATAATTGCTAATGATGTAACAGAAGAAAATTCAGGTTTTGATCATGATACAAATACTGTTAAGATTATTAAGAATGATGGACAAATTATTCAGCTTCCTAATATGTTAAAGGAGGAACTAGCAAACATTATATTAAATTATATCTTGGAATTAAAAGTTAAGCGCTAAGGCGCTTTTTATTTCTTTTAGGAGGGTTTGCATGAAAATAGCCTCTATTATATTAAATACAAATCTTAAAGAACTTGATAAAGAGTTTGATTACATAGTGCCTGAAGAGTTTGATGATTTAGTTGAAAGAGGGAAAAGAGTTATCGTCCCCTTTGGATTAGGAAATAAATTAGTAGAGGGTTTAGTATTAAATATAAAGGAATATTCAGGTGTTGAGAATGAACTCAAAAAAATATACGATATATTAGATGAAAATATAATTATTGATGATAAAACGATCGAAATAGCAATAAAAATTAAAGAACGTTATCTTTGCACTTTGTTTGAAGCTATTAAATTGTTCTTGCCTCCCAATAATGTTAAAACAAAAATTTATGTTAAAAGATTTAAATTTGACGAAAAGTATGAACAAAGATATGAATTCTTAAGGTATATTGAGAATGAATTTGTTCCTTTAGAAAAAATAGAAAAATTAATTGGATACAGCATTAAAAGGACGCAGCTTTTAAATCTTTATAAAAAAGGCTTAATTGAAATTAAAGAAACTATAGATTTAATGGTAAAACCTAAAAAGGAACTTATATACAGTTTAGTTGATATAAATGATGCTTATAATTTTATAGAAGTAAATAAAAATTCTAAAAGGTATGAAAAACATATCTGGACTTTAAATCAATTAATAAATAATAATGGTTCTTTATCATCAAGAGTGTTGAAAAGTAGTAATAACTGTTCTTCCTCAGTATTAAATACATTAATTAATAGAGGATTAATTAAAAAGGAATACGTTGAGGTTTTTAGAAACCCATATAATGAAGAGTATAAATATAATAAAATCGAATTAAATTTAGAACAAAAAAAAGCAATAGATGAGATTTTAGCTGCTTATAATAACGGAAAGAATACCTCACTAATTTATGGGGTTACTGGTTCAGGAAAAACAGAAATTTATCTTTCTTTGATAGAAAGATTTCTAAAAAATGGTTATGGGGCAATAGTTTTAGTCCCAGAGATTTCTCTGACTCCTCAAACGGTGGAAAGATTTAAAGGAAGGTTCGGTTCAAATGTAGCAATTATACATAGTAGGCTTTCTGAAGGAGAACGCTTTGATGAATGGAGAAGAATTTATAATGGAGAAGTAAGTTTGGTTATTGGAGCAAGGTCTGCAGTTTTTGCTCCAGTAAAAAATTTAAAACTGATTATTATTGATGAAGAACACGAACATACTTACAAATCTGAAATAACTCCAAAATATGATGCAAGATATGTAGCAAAACTAAGAATTGAGGCAACCAATGGTTTATTAATATTAGGTTCTGCAACACCATCGTTAGAAAGTTACTATAATGCTAAAAATGGCAAATATCATCTAATTGAAATATTAAAAAGGGCAAATAGCAACATTCTCCCAGAAGTCACTATAGTTGATATGAAAAAAGAATTAAAAAATGGTAATAGAAGTGTTTTTAGTAAAAAACTTTTAGAAGAAATCTCTATTAATTTACAAGAAAGAAATCAAACGATTCTATTTATAAACAGGAGAGGTTATTCGACCTTCGTTTCCTGTAGATCCTGCGGATATGTTGCTAAGTGCTCCGATTGTGATATAACATTAACATATCACTATTATAATAATACCTTAAATTGCCATTATTGTGGTAAGGATTATAATATTCCCAATGTATGTCCTAAATGCGGAAGCAAATATATTAAATACTTTGGAGCCGGAACAGAAAAGATAGAAAATGAAATATTAAAATACTTTCCAGATGCACGCGTATTAAGAATGGACATGGATACAACAAAAAATAAAGGCGCCCATGAAAAAATTTATAAAGCCTTTAAAAATGGTGAAGCGGATATATTAATTGGGACCCAAATGATTGCTAAAGGAATGGATTTTAAAAACGTTACTTTAGTTGGCATTATCACAGCAGATACCATTCTTAATTTGCCAGATTATAAATCAGCAGAGAGGACATTTCAACTTATATCCCAGGTTTCGGGAAGGGCAGGTAGAGGAGATAAATTAGGTAAAGTTATTATTCAAACGTATGATCCAGAAAATCCTATAATTCAATTTGCAAGTCAGCATGATTTTAAAAATTTTTATGAGTATGAAATAAAAATGAGACAAATTATGAATAACCCTCCCTTTACCGATATAATATATGTTTTACTAACATCTCAAAATGAAAATGAGCTAATAAAGACTTCAAATAAATTGCGATATATTTTTGAAGAAGCCCTAAAACACGAAGATGTAAAAATCTTAGGACCATCGCCCTGTCATATTTCTAAAATAAAGAATACTTTTAGATGGAATATGATTTTTAAAGGTAAAGTGGTAGAATATTATTATAAAATAAACAAAATATTGTATAATGAATTAGGAAATAGTCCGATTTCTTTTTCGATGGATATAAATCCAAACAATATGCTTTGATAGGAGGTAATTATATGGCAATTAGAAGGATAAGAACAATTGGGGATGATGTTCTAAGGAAGATAAGCAAACCTGTTGAAAAAATCGACAATAAAATTTTGACTTTAATAGATGACATGGTGGATACCATGTATGAAGCAAATGGAGTGGGACTTGCAGCACCTCAAGTTGGAATTTTAAAACGAATAATAGTTGTTGATGTTGGTGAAGGACTTTATAAACTTATTAACCCAGAAATTGTTTTTGAGGAAGGAGAACAAGTGGACGAAGAGGGATGCTTAAGTATTCCAAACAGAAGTGGAACTGTAAAACGTCCTAAAAAAGTTAAAGTTAAAGCATTGAACGAAAGAGGAGAGGAAGTAATTTTAGATGCAGAAGATCTTTTTGCAAGAGCAATATGCCACGAAATCGACCATTTAAACGGAGTGCTTTATATAGATAGAATAGAGAGTGATGAGGTGATCTAATGAGGACAATTTTCATGGGAACTCCTGACTTTGCTGTGCCAACTTTGAATAATTTGATTAAAAATCATGAAGTTTTGGCAGTGTTTACTCAACCGGATAAACCTAAAGGAAGGGGACAAAAAATGCAACCTCCACCTGTAAAGGAGGTTGCACTTAAAAATAATATTCCAGTATATCAACCACAAAAATTAAGAAATAACGATGAAGTAATTGATTTAATTAAAAAATTAAATCCAGATGTTATCGTTGTAGTTGCATACGGACAGATTTTACCAAAAGCGATACTTGAAATTCCTAAATATGGGTGTATTAATGTCCATGCATCATTGCTCCCAAAGTTAAGAGGTGCTGCACCTATCAATTGGGCTATAATAAACGGATTTAAAACAACTGGAGTTACTACGATGCTTATGGATGTAGGTTTAGATACTGGTGATATGCTTTTAAAAAAGGAAATCGAGATAAAAGATGATGAAACAGCAGGAGAATTGCACGATAGATTGATGATCATTGGTGCAGATTTGCTTATTGAAACTTTGAAAAAAATTGAAGAGGGAAGCATTGTTCCTCAAAAACAGGAGGATTCCCTATCAAGTTATGCACCAATGCTTACTAAGGAAATGGGACATGTAAAATGGGATGGGGATAACAATAAAATCTATAATCTTATTAGGGGATTATTACCTTGGCCAGGGGCTTATTTCTATTATAAAAACAATATGATAAAAATATGGAAAGCTAAAATTGGAAATAATAATATTAGCGATATTCCAGGTAAGATACTTAATGTTACAAGGGACGGCATTGAAATCGCTTGTAAAGAAGGCTCAATAATTATAACTGAGCTGCAGGAGATGGGTGGCAAACGCATGTCTGTAGACTCTTATTTGAATGGACATCAAATAGAAGTTGGAAGTATCGTAGAGTAAAGGGGGATACGTATGTATTATGGTTTTTATGATCCTACGTTTATATTTTTAGTTCCGGCTTTGCTTTTAGCTTTTTATGCTCAAAGTAAAATTCAAATGACATTTTCTAAATATTTAAAAGTTGCTTCAATAAGAGGATTAACAGGAGCTGAGGCAGCCAGGATAATATTGGATAGAAATGGACTTTATGATATTCCGATAGTTGTTATTCCAGGCAGGTTAACCGATCATTATGATCCTTCCCAAAGAGTTTTAAGGCTGTCAGAGGATGTTTACTACAGCACATCAATAGCATCTATTGGAGTTGCAGCCCATGAGGCAGGGCATGCAATTCAGCATAATAAAGGGTATGTTCCATTATTGATAAGGAATTCCTTAGTTCCTGTAGCAAATATAGGTTCTAATTTGTCATGGATATTAATATTATTAGGTTTATTCATGGGGGCTATGGGACTTGCAAGGTTAGGTGTTTTATTGTTTACAGCTGTTGTAGCCTTTCAAATTATTACTTTACCTGTTGAATTCAATGCTAGTTCAAGGGCTTTAATTGAACTAGACAGCAATGGACTCCTTTTTGAAAATGAACTAAAAGGCGCAAAAAAGGTTCTAAATGCAGCTGCACTTACTTATGTTGCTGCAACCTTAATGGCAATTTCTCAACTTCTCAGATTGCTTTTTATTACAAGGGACAGAGATTAGGAGGAAAATATGGAGGACAAAGCTAGATATGTAGCTCTAAAGATATTAAGTGAAATAGATGAAAAGAAAGTCTTTTCAAATATAAGGCTTAATCAATATTTTAAGAAATACAATTTATCATCATTAGATAGAGCTTTTGCAACAGAGATCGTATATGGAACTTTAAGATGGAAGCTTAAGATAGATTATTTAATTCAAAAATTTTCCAAAAAAGACTTAAAGGATTTAAATGTATGGGCATTAAATTGCATTAGGATTGGAGTATATCAGATATTTTTAATGGATAAAGTTCCTGAATTTGCAGCAGTAAATCAATCTGTTGTTTTATGCAAATTAAAAGCACCAAGATTATCCGGCTTTGTTAATGGTATTTTAAGAAACATTATAAGAAATAAACAGGAATTTGACATTATAAACGAAAAAGATAAAACTAAATATTTGTCCATTAAGTATTCACATCCTAAATGGTTTATAGATTATTTCATTAAATATTTTGATGAAAATTTTTTAATCCATTTAATGGATGCAAACAATCAAGCACCTGAATTGACAGTTAGGGTAAACACATTAAAATCTTCAAAAGAAAACTTAAAGGCAAAACTTATAAGTAGAGGAATAAAAGTAAAAGATGGACAACTAAAGGAATCACTGATAATAGAGGAAGTAGGCCAAATAGAAAAGATGCAGGAGTTTATAGATGGACTCTTTTATGTGCAAGATCAAAGCTCTATGATGGCTTCGATAATTTTAAACCCAAAACCAGGAGAAAAGGTTATTGATTTGTGTGCTGCACCTGGAGGTAAAGCAACCCACATGGCAGAGCTTATGGAAAACACGGGAGAAATAATTGCCTTTGATGTCCATGAGCATAAAATAAATCTAATTAATGAAAATTCAAAAAGATTAGGAATAGACATTATAAAGCCGATGTTAAAAGATGCAACTGTTTTTTATAAAGAATTTGAAAATAACTTTGACAAGATCCTTTTAGATGCCCCTTGTTCTGGCTTGGGGCTTATTAGAAAAAAGCCTGAAATTAGATGGAATGTAAGTTTGAAGAATATAAAGGATCTTACTAAAATTCAATCTATATTGTTAAAGAATGCATCTAAATATGTTAAGATTAATGGAGAGATCCTATATAGTACTTGCACAATTACAAAGGATGAAAATGAGCAAATTATTGAAAAGTTTCTAAATGAAAACACTAATTTTGAATTAGTGAATATTAGTGAATTAGTTCCTATTGAATTTAAAAACAGCCTAATCGATGGAACTTATTTAAGATTATATCCCAATATAAATAATACTGATGGATTTTTTATTTGCAAATTAAAAAGGTTATGGTGATTACAATGTATGATATCAGGGATTTATCATTAAAGGAAATCGAAGAATTTATTGTTTCTTTAGGGGAACCTAAATTTAGGGCTAAGCAGATTTTAAAATGGATAAACATCGGGATAGAAGATTTTGATGAAATGACAGATATTCCTAAAAAACTTAGGGATAAGTTAAAGGAGAACTTTATAATTAAGAATATTTTTATAGAAGCTAAGCAAGAATCGTCAGATGGCACAGTTAAATACCTATTAAGATTGAAGGATGGTAATCTTATTGAAGCTGTTTTAATGAGATATTCCTATGGGAATTCGGTATGTATTTCAACACAAGCAGGTTGCAACATGGGATGTTCCTTTTGTGCATCTACTATTGGTGGGAAAATTAGAGATTTATCACCTGGTGAAATGCTTGGGGAAGTTTTAGCAATTTCTAAGGACCAAAATATCAGGATTTCAAATATTGTCTTAATGGGAACAGGAGAGCCTTTAGATAATTTTGATAATGTTTTAAAATTTTTAGAACTTATTAATTCCAAAGAAGGTTTAAATATCGGAATGCGACATATAACGTTATCGACATGCGGTTTAGTTCCTGAAATAAAACGTTTAGCTGATTTGAGATTACAACTTACATTAGCCATATCTTTACATGCTCCAAACGATGACAAAAGAAAGAAAATCATGCCGATTGCAAATAGGTATAGTATGAACGAATTGTTAGAAGCTTGCAGATATTATGTTGAAAAAACCAATAGAAGAATAACCTTTGAATATGCGTTGATTAAGGATATCAACGATTCAATTGAGGATGCAAAAGAGTTATCTAAAAGATTAGAAGGACTTTTATGTCATGTGAATTTGATTCCAGTTAATCCAGTAAGCGAAAGAAATTTTGAAAGACCTGATAGAAAAAGGATAGAAAATTTTAGGGACATTTTAGAATCCCACGGTATTAATACAACTATAAGAAGGGAGCTTGGAACTGATATCGATGCTGCATGTGGGCAACTAAGAAGAAGGTTTCTTACTTAAGGGGTGGTTGTGTGTATATCAAATGCAAAACTGATATTGGTAAGGCAAGGGAGCTAAACGAAGACTATGTTATTATGTTAAGATCCAACAGCTATGCACTTGTTGCTGTTGCAGATGGAATGGGAGGACATAATGCAGGAGAGGTAGCAAGTAAATTAGCTTCATTAGCTCTTAGAGATTTTGTCTTTAATAATTTCAATAAATATAACGATAAAACAGAATTGATAAGAGATGCTATGCTTGAGGCTAATTTAAGAGTTTATGAGAAATCCAAAGATGCAAATCAGTTAAGTGGCATGGGAACAACACTAACATGTTGTTTGATGGTTTTTGATAAAGCTTATATCGGCCATGTTGGAGATAGCAGAGCTTATTTAATAAACAAAGATGGTATTAGAAAACTTACTGAGGATCATTCTTTTGTTCAGCAACTGGTTAAAAATGGAACAATTACAGAAATTGAGGCAGAAAATCATCCAAAGAAAAATCTTATAACAAGGGCTATAGGATTAGAGAGAAATGTAATTGTTGACGTTATCGTAGTAGATTTTAATAAAGACGATTTAATTTTATTATGCACCGATGGTTTGACTTCCTATCTATCAAAGGAAGAGATATTTGAAATTGTTAATGACAAAAAAGAAGATGCAGTAGAAATGCTAATTGAAATTGCAAATGATAGGGGAGGATCTGATAACATTTCTGTGGTTATTGCAAGAAAGGAGGATGGGAGATGAAGGAATTAAGTGGCAAGATACTTAACAATAGATATATCCTTCTTGAAAAAGTTGGCGACGGAGGAATGGCTTTAGTTTTTAAGGCAAAGGATACTTTATTAAATAGATTTGTAGCAGTAAAAATATTACGACCAGAATTTGCAAACGATACAGAATTTTTAAGCAAATTCAAAAGAGAATCTATGGCCGCAGCAAGCTTATCCCATCCTAATATAGTTAGCATATTTGATGTTGGCGAAAATGATGGGTTAAATTATATTGTTATGGAGTATATAAAGGGAAAAACGTTAAAGGATTATATCAAAGAAAAGGGTAAAATTAAATATGATGAAGCATTAAGGATTATTTTACAAATTTCCCAAGCCCTTGATCATGCACATAAAAATGGTGTTGTCCATAGGGATGTAAAGCCACATAATATTTTAATAACAGAAGATAACATTATAAAAGTTACCGATTTTGGTATTGCTAGGGCATCAACCTTTAACACAGTAACAAATACTGGAAAGGTTATGGGGTCTGTCCATTATTTATCACCAGAGCAGGCAAGGGGTGTATATAGCGACCATAGAACTGATATTTACTCCCTTGGGGTTGTATTTTATGAAATGCTTATTGGAAGACCTCCTTATGATGCAGAAAGTCCAATAACTATAGCAATAAAACATATACAGGATGAAATAGAGGAACCTATAAAGGTTGATCCCAATATTCCAATAGCAGTAAATGATATTGTCGTTAAAATGATGCAAAAGGATATGACAAGAAGATATCAAAATGCAAAAGAAATTATTATGGATATCAATAGAGCAATCAATAATCCTGGAATTTCCCTATTAAATAAAGGTGATGACATAGAAAAAACTAGAATAATTTCCCAAGAAAGCATAGAAGATGAATTAAATAAAAGTAAAGCCAAAGGTAAAAGAAATAAGAAGCCTTTAATTATATCTATAGTTATTATATTATTCTTATCCATAACAGCGTTAGGATATTTTGTTTTTAATAAGTATTTTGTTATAAAAGATGTAAAAGTGCCTAATGTAGTGGGATTAAGTGAAGAAGAAGCACGCAAAATATTTGAAAGTAATAAGTTGATTATGGAAATAGAAGGAACACAAAGCAGTGATTTGCCAGAAGGGACGGTTATATCTACCATTCCTGAAGAAGGAACCACGGTTAAAGAAAATTCTGTTGTTAAGGTTATAGTAAGTTCGGGCCCGAAGATGGTAGCTGTTCCGGATCTTAAAGGATTAGATTTAACCTATGCAGAAACTCTGTTAAGGAAATACAAATTAACTTTAGGTAATATTGAAAAACAATATAGTGATGAAGTACAAAAAGGATTTATTATTGATCAAAATCCATTATCAGGTTCTGAGGTTAAAGAAGGAACTGCAATTGATATAATTTTAAGCGATGGGCCACAAATTAAAATAGTTAAAGTTCCCAACCTACTTGGTATGAGTTTGGAGCAGGCAAAACAAACATTAAAATTGTCTGGATTAAACCTTGGAATTGTAAACTATGGATATGATCCTAACTATAAAGACGGAGAAATTATATTGCAAAGTGTAGTGGATGGTGTTGAAGTTAGACAGGGAACGTTAATAAATGTTACTGTAAATAAATTAGATGATAATCTTCAGCAACAGGAAAATGACAACCAATAATAAAGGAGGAACTTATGCAGGAGGGTATCATTGTAAAAGGTATAGGTGGATTCTACTATGTTGAATTGCAGAATGGAGAATTAATTGAGTGCAAAGCAAGAGGAAAATTTAGAAAAGATAATTTAACTCCTTTAGTTGGTGATAGGGTTTATATTGAAAAAATCAATAATTCGCAGGGGCTTATTAAAGAAATTAAAGAAAGAAAATCCCAACTTATAAGGCCACCAGTTGCTAATGTAGATCAAGTAGTTGTTGTATTTGCTCTTAAGGATCCTGATATTAGTTTTACACTTTTAGATAGATTATTGGTTCATGTTGAAGAAAAGGATTTAGATTGTCTCATTTGCTTTAATAAATCTGATTTAGATGAAGATGGCAAATTTGAAAAGGTGTATTCGATTTACACAGAAGCAGGATATAAAGTAATAAAAACAAATGCTTTAAAAAAAGAAGGTTTAGAAGAGTTAAAAGCCTTCTTAAAAGGCAAAATAACCGTATTTGCAGGGCCGTCAGGAGTTGGAAAATCTACGCTTTTTAATTCTCTTCAAGATAAGGTTAAGATGGAAACGGGAGCAATAAGTGAAAAAATAGGGAGAGGAAAACATACTACAAGGCATGCACAGCTAATCAGAATAGATGATGAGACGTATTTAGTAGATACACCAGGCTTTTCCACCTTAGATTTGTCATTTATAGAACCAAATGATTTGCAGTATTATTTTAAAGAATTTAGAAATTTTATTGGTCAATGTAAGTTTTCAAGCTGTTTACATGTAAAAGAAAAGGATTGCGCTATAATAGAAAATGTAGAAGAAGGAAACATATGTAGAATTAGATATAATAATTATTTAGATTTTCTAAATGAAATACTTGAAAATAGGAGGAACACTAGATGATGAAGTTAGCACCTTCAATACTTTCAGCAAATTTTAGCAGATTGGGAGAAGAAATTAAAAGAATTGAAAGGGCTGGAGCAGATTATGTCCATATAGATGTTATGGATGGCCATTTTGTTCCTAATATAACAATTGGTCCACTTGTAGTTGAAGCCATAAGACCATTAACGAGTTTAATATTTGATGTGCACTTGATGATCGAAAATCCAGATAAGTATATAGAGGATTTTGTAAAAGCTGGAGCAGATATAATTACAGTTCATCAGGAAGCATGTATTCATCTTGATAGAACTGTTAATTTAATTAAATCTTTTGGGAAAAGAGCTGGTGTTGCAATAAATCCAGCGACCCCATTGGAAGTTTTAGACTATGTTTTAGAAAATCTTGATATGGTTCTCATTATGAGCGTTAATCCTGGATTTGGAGGTCAAAAATTTATACCTTATGCCATAAGTAAGATTAAAAATTTAAAACAAATGATAGAAAAAAGGAAGTTAAATATCGATATTGAAGTTGATGGTGGTATAAATTTAAATAATTTGAGAGATGTTGTTAATTCAGGTGCCAATGTGATTGTTGCTGGCTCTGCTATTTTTTGTTCAGATGATGTAGAAAAAACAGTTAGGAAATTTAAGGAAATCGGTGGTTAGGATGAAAAAAGCATTAATTTTTAACTTTGGTAGGATAAATAATTCTACTTTATTACAAAAAGAAATTCAGGGAGCAAGTATTATATTATGTGCTGATGGAGGAGGGAATTATGCCTATGAGTTAGGCATTATTCCTAATTTTTTAATTGGGGACTTTGATTCCATTGAAACTGAAGTTTTAAATTATTTTATCGACAAAGGTGTGGAAGTTATTAGATATCCTAAAGAAAAGGATTATACTGATACAGAGCTTTGTATAAATAAAGCTATCGAACAAGGATGCGATGAAATATGTATACTAGGAGGGGTAGGCGGAAGGATTGACCACACATTGGCAAATTTATATCTTCTACACTATATATATGAAAATAATGCAAAGGGTTATATCGTTACTGATGATTTTTATATTTATTTGTGCAAAGATTTTATAAAAATAGAAGGAGAAATTGGTGATACTTTATCAATTATTCCTATATATAAGTCTGCAAAGGGTCTGTATTCTAAGGGGCTAATGTATAGATTAGAGAATACTACTATTGATTTTGGAAGACCACTAGGTATATCAAATGTAATGATCGATAGGCAATGCGAAATTAAGGTTGGAGATGGAGAAGTATTGATATTTAAAAAGATATAAGCAGTATCAACTTTATTAGGATTTACATATAATGAATATATAAAATAAAAATGGTGATCATATGATAAAAAATGAAAGGGAAAAATCAAAAATATTGGGGATATTATTGATTTTAATGGGGATGTTTATAATTATTGCTTGGATGCCGGTGTGGATTTGGCTTGTTTTACTTGGAATAGGACTGATATATTCTGGCCTTTTTTTCTTTAGTAATAGTTAATGGAGGAAAGTATGCTAAAAGACAAAATAAAACTAAAAATAATCGATGTTTTAGCCATTATAATACTTGGCATTGGGTTTGGGATGCTATTGGCTGTTATTATACCTTTTTGGATTTGGATCATTATTATAGGTGCTTGCTTAATATATTTATCGTGGTATTTTTTAAAAAGATAAAAAAATGTGCTTAAAAGCACATTTTTTTATAAAGCTCTTTGCACTTTTCCAGAACGTAAGCATCTCGTGCAAACGTAAACTCTCTTTGGAGTTCCGTTTATAATAACTTTTACCTTCTTAAGATTTGGAGCCCAAGTTCTGTTTGTTCTACGATGGGAATGGCTATATTGAATTCCAAAAACTAACCCCTTATTGCAAATTTCGCATTTTCTAGACATTGTGGCACCTCCTTAATAAGAACAATACTTCATTTATAAGACCTTTATTATTTTAACAGAAACTAGAAAACATTACAAGTCCGATTTATTACAATAATAATTATATAATGCATTTTTGATTTTGTAAAGTATTTTTACTTTACAGTTATAAATATTTTATCTTGAAGAATTTTAATAATTAATATAAAATTATAAAATAAAGACTAGTATCCCTAGTAAGGTTGGGAGGTTTAAGTATGTCAGTAAAAATATATAACGAATTAGGCTATATTGAATTTACAGATGAGCTAATAGCAAAATTAGCTGGTGCAGCGACAACTGAGTGCTATGGAGTTGTTGGAATGGCTTCCAAAAGAGCAACGGATGGTTTGTGGGAACTTTTGAAGAAGGAGCAGCTAAACAAAGGGGTTAAAGTAATAATTAACAATGATGAGATAGTTATTGATTTGTTTATAATAGTTGAATATGGAACTAAAATACCTGTTATTGCTGAGAACATTATAGAAAAAGTAAAATACACAATTGAAAATTTTACAGGAATAAAAGTTCATAAAGTTAATGTCTATGTTCAGGACATTAGAGTTTAAAGCAAGGAGGTTTAAGCATTGAAACAAACTACGTTGTTGGATGGACAACTATTGAAACAAATGTTCATAAATGGTGCATATGAGCTTGAAAACAACAAAGAAGATGTTAATGCATTAAATGTTTTCCCAGTTCCAGATGGAGATACAGGAACAAATATGGCAGCTACAATAATGGCTGCTGTAAGTGAATTGGAGAAAATCAAGGATGTTAATGTTACAAATGTTTGTGATGCAATTTCAATGGGATCTTTAATGGGTGCCAGAGGCAATTCTGGAGTTATATTATCTCAGCTTATAAGAGGTTTTGCAAAATTTTTAAAAACAAAAGAAACTATAAATACAAAGGACTTTGCTCAAGCTTTAAAGGAAGGAGTAAATACTGCTTATAAGGCAGTCATGAAACCAACGGAAGGAACTATTTTAACTGTAGCAAGAGAGACTGCAGATAAGGCGATAGAAATAGCAAAAAAAGAAAGTAATTTTGAAGTTTTTTTAAAGCTTATGTATGAATATTCAAACGTATCTTTAAATAAAACGCCAGAAATACTTCCTGTTTTAAAGCAAGCAGGAGTTGTTGACGCAGGAGGTAAAGGATTAACGCTTATATATTTAGGCTTTTTGAAGGTTCTGCTAGGGGAGATAAACGAAGCAAAAGTAAAACAGCAAGAAAAGAAGGAAGAAGTAAAATATAGTAACATAGATACATCAGATATAAAATTTTCTTACTGCACAGAGTTTTTTATTAAGACTAAAAATGCAAAACCTGAAGAATTTAAAGAAAAAATCACAAAATATGGTGATTCGATAGTTGTTGTTGGAACAGAAGAGTTAATCAAGGTTCATATTCATACTAATAATCCAGGAATAGTATTAGAAGAGGCGTTAAAATTAGGAGAGTTGATAAAGATTAAAATTGACAACATGAAGGAACAACACAGAAGTTTAACAGATGATACATATTCCGATGAGAAGACTGAATATACAAGTCAAGATGAAAAGGAATATGGATTTATTACAATTTCTTTTGGCGAAGGATTTAAACAGATATTTGAAGAGTTAGGGGTTGACAAAATTATAGAAGGCGGCCAGACGATGAATCCAAGCACACAAGATATTTTAGATGCAATAAATAATATAAATGCTAAAAACATATTTATATTGCCTAATAATAAGAATATTATTCTTGCAGCTGAACAGGCAAGGGATCTTTCAAATAAGAATGTTGTAGTTATTCCAACAAGAAGCATACCTCAAGGTATAACTGCAATGTTAAATTTTAATCCGGATAGTAATGCTAATGAAAATAAAGAAATAATGATGGAAGCTATATCGAAGGTTAAGACAGGGCAAGTTACATTTGCAGTAAGAAACACCAATCTTGACGGTATAGATGTAAACGAAGGCGATGTAATAGGAATATTAAATGGGAAACTTGTAAATGCTGGAGCTAATTTGAATGAAGTAGTTACTAAATTAATTGATAATATGATTGATGAAGACAGCGAATTCATTTCAATATTTTACGGAAATGAAGTCAGTGAAGAAGATGCTGCTAAAGTTCAAGAATATATCAAAGAAAAGTATTCAAACCTTGATGTAAACGTTTATTTTGGAGGGCAACCTATTTATTATTATATAATTTCTGTGGAATGATTATGGCATGCCAAAGTGCATGCCTTTATAAATTTAACCACATAAGAGGTGGATATATGGAGATTCAATATTTGAAGGGAGTTGGACCTAAAATTGCAAAGTATTTATCAAGTTTAGGAATTAATACAGTTAAGGATGCACTATTTTATTTTCCAAGGGACTATGAGGATAGAACTAACATAAAACCTATAAGCAAACTAGAAAATGATGAAATGGCAAGTGTAATAGTTGAAGTTGCACAAATTTTTCCGAGTAAGAAAACTAAAACAGGTAAAACATTAAATAAAATATTATTTAAAAATGAAACTGGTTTTATATCGGGGATATGGTTTAATCAGCCGTATATAAAAAATAACTTTAAAATTGGCGAAAAAGTGTTGCTCTACGGTAAAGTATCAAAACAATTTGGAGAAATTACTTTAGTTGATCCCCAGTATGAAAAGGATTATGAAGAAACACAAGGAATTAATCCGATTTATTCCATTAATAAAAATCTTACTCAAAAAATTATGAGAAAAATTATAAAACAGGCCCTTAATTTTATAGATCAAGAGGTTGAAGAATTATTACCAGAAAGTTTAAGAAAGATATATGATCTATTGGACATAAAAAATGCAATTATAAATATTCACTTCCCCAAAGATAAAAATATGCTTAAACTGGCTAAAAGGCGATTAAAATTTGAGGAATTGCTAATAATACAACTAGGCTTATTTGAACTAAAGAAAAAATACTCTTCAAGCACAACAAGCTATTCGATGGCTGTTAGTAAGGAGCTAAAGGCTTTAAAGGAAAAATTACCCTTTGAACTTACAGAGGCCCAAAGGAAGGTTATAAGAGAAATTTTGATTGATATGAAAAAAAACACACCTATGAATAGATTGCTTCAAGGTGATGTAGGTTCCGGAAAAACAATCATTTCAGTTATTGCTCTATTTAATTGTGCAATGAACGGATATCAAGGAGTATTAATGGCTCCTACTGAAATTTTAGCAGAACAACATTATAATACTATTTTAGAATTATTAAAGGATTGGAATATAAATATTGCATTATTGGTTGGAAGCACTTCTAAAAAGCAAAAGGAAGAGATAATAAGAAAGATATCTCAAGGAGAAATAAGTATTGTTATTGGAACTCATGCACTATTACAGGAAAATGTGGAATTTAAAAATTTAGCCCTTGTAATTACTGATGAACAGCATAGATTTGGAGTAAGACAAAGAGCAACTCTAATTAATAAGGGCTATAATCCTCATGTATTAGTTATGACTGCAACACCGATTCCAAGAACTCTTGCTTTATTTATGTATGGCGATATGGATATTTCAGTTATAGATCAGTTACCACCTGGGCGACAAAAAGTGGAAACCTATTTTGTAAGGCCTAATATGCGGGAGAAGGTTTATGATTTTGTAAAAAAGGAGGTAGAGAAGGGAAGACAGGCATATGTAATATGTCCGCTAGTGGAGGAATCGGAAAAGTTAGAAGCAGAATCGGTATTAGAAATGGCTGAAAATTTAAAAAATAATTTTCTAAAATATAACAAAATTGGAATATTACATGGAAAAATGTCTGCAAGCGAAAAGGATGAAATTATGAAAAAATTTAAAAATAATGAGATTCAGGTGCTGGTTTCTACAACAGTAGTTGAAGTAGGGGTAAATGTGCCTAATGCTACTATAATAGTAATTGAGAATGCTGATAGGTTTGGTTTGGCACAGTTACATCAATTAAGAGGTAGAGTTGGAAGAGGAAATTATAAATCCTATTGTATATTAGTTGCCGATGCAAAAACTGATGATGCTATTGAAAGAATGAAAATTATGACTAAAACTAACAGTGGATTTGAGATAGCTGAAAAGGATTTAGAATTAAGAGGAACGGGCGAGTTTTTTGGCACAAGACAACATGGACTTCCGGAGCTTAAAGTTGCGAATTTATTTAAAGATATAGATATTCTTATGCAAACAAAAGAAGTGGCAAGGGAGTTAATTCAGTCAAGACGACTATTAGATAAGGATTATTATAAGTTAAAATTAAGGATAGAAGAATTAATACAAAATATTGGTGATAATATATCTATAAACTAATTGAGAAAAAAACTTCCTGTTATAATTTCAGTTTAAGTGGTTAAATTAATAATAGAAACAGAAACAGGAGGTGAAACAATATGATAAACATTCAACCAAGAAACAGGGCATTAGTTCCAGAAGCTGAGGCAGCACTTGAACAATTCAAATATGAAGTAGCAAATGAAATAGGAGTTCAGGTTCCACCAACAGGATATTGGGGAAACATGACATCAAGGGAATGCGGTTCAGTAGGTGGATATATGGTTAAGAAGATGGTAGAGGCTTATGAAAGAGGCCTTGCAGGAAAAAGATAATTAGGCGGTAGCACAAAGATATAAAAGGGGAATAGAGCTCTCTCTATTCCCCTTTTAAAGTTGATTATATGTTATGTTTTCAATTACCAATATTTACATGAATATATTGTCGAATAATGGAGAAATTAATAATAAGCAACTGAAACAGGAGGTGAAAATAATGAACGAAAACTTAGTAGGAAGAACAAATCAAACTGTTATTCCAGAAGCTAAGAAGGGCCTCGAACAATTCAAATATGAAGTAGCAAATGAAATAGGAGTTCAGGTTCCACCAACAGGATACTGGGGAAACATGACATCAAAGGAATGTGGTTCAGTAGGTGGATATATGGTTAAGAAGATGGTAGAGGCTTATGAAAGAGGCCTTGCAGGAAGACAATAATTGATATAAAATAAAGAAAAGGGAAGGCAATCTTCCCTTTTCTTTATTTTAATAAAGGAGGCTTGGCATGAGAATAATAACTGGTGAAGCAAAGGGAAGAATTATAAAGGCACCTGAAGGTATGAACACAAGACCCACTTTAGATAGGGTAAAGGAGTCTGTGTTTAATATAATATCAAATAAGATTTATGATGCTATTGTATTAGATATGTTTGCAGGTAGTGGTAACTTAGGTCTTGAAGCAATAAGCCGAGGGGCAAAATTTTGTACCTTTATAGAAAATGACAAATCTGCATATAAGGTTTTAAAAGAAAATATAAAAAATTTAAACTTCGAAGATAGAAGTAAAGCTTATTTTGGAGATTCCTTTAAAATTATAAAAAATTTATCAAAGGAGAATTTTAAATATGATTTGATTTTTTTGGATCCCCCTTATGGAAGGGGAATGGTTCAAAGAGCCGTTGAAGCAATAAGCGAAAATAGAATTTATAATGATAATACTTTAATTATTTCGGAACTAGATGAAAAGGATGATATCCCAAAAGTCGTCGGGATTTTTAAAAACTTTAGAACAGAAAAATATGGAAGATGCAAAATTATATTTTGGGTTAAGGAGGACAAATATGAATAATATAGCAATATATCCTGGTAGTTTTGATCCTATAACTAATGGTCATCTTGACATAATAGTTAGGGCGTCAAAAATATTTGATAAGGTAATTGTTGCAGTTTTAGAGAATCCAGAAAAAAAGAATCCCTTATTTACAATTGAAGAACGTGTTGAGTTAATCAAAAGAGTAACAAAGGATATTGATAATGTTGAAGTTGAAAGTTTTAAGGGACTTCTTGTAAATTATGCAAAGGAAAAGTCAGCTAAGGTAATAATTAAAGGACTTAGGGCAGTCTCTGATTTTGAGTATGAACTTCAAATGGCAATGATGAATAATAAATTGAATAACCAATTAGAAACTCTTTTTATGATGACGAATAATAAATATTCCTTTTTAAGCTCTAGTTTGGTAAAACAGGTTGCAATGTATGGAGGCTGCATCAAGGATTTAGTTCCTGAGGAAATAATAGACGATATAAGGAATAAATTTAAATAATTAATATTTTTCTCCCAAAATATTAATTTTTATAAAGTAGATAACATTTAAAATTAGTATTGTTATTAATAAAATCTCTAATAGAGGAAATAAACTTATAAAATAAGGGATATTAGGTTCAACCATAAAGGTTTCGCTATCAATAGAAATAAAATTTAACATAAGTAATGCAACTAACACAGAAAATATAGAATGCGATATTTTGGATATTACATAGGCTTTTATAGATATTTTTTCTTCATAAGTTATTGAAAAAACTTGCATTATAATAGAAATCCCGCTAAAGGATATAATAAAGGTTGAAATCAGGATTTTTAAAAAAAATGGAATATTTGATTTACTTATTAAATTACATCCATTAGTAATTTCTATTGCTCCTTGAAGTGCTAATATTATAGATTTAGATAATGATTTATTTAAAAATAAATCAAGGAGCCATTCAATTTTATTGAAAATATTTAGCTTATAAATCAGTTCTATAAGGACAGAAAAGAAAATAATATATCCTCCAATTATTCCAGTAGTTGTAAGGGAATTGAGGATGGACTTCGTTAAAAAATTCCTATTTGTATTTTTATCTTTATATAACCAACATGACTCAGCAACATTTGATTTTGGATATAAGATGTTATTTAAAACCAAACCATTAATAATTGCACCTAATATATGAGAAATAAACAAAATATATCCAACTTTTATGTTATTAAACATTCCAATACCAACTGCTCCAATTACAAACAAGGGACCTGAAGTGCTTGCAAAATTTAATATTTTTTGACCTTCATAACTTGATATTTTTTTTTCGCTAATAAGCTGAGCAACTATTTTTGCCCCAGTTGGGTATCCTGTGAATATACTCATAATAAAGACATACGCACCATATCCAGATGTATTAAGAAGTTTTTTAAAATAATTTTTGAATAATTTCGATATACTATCTGGAATTTCTAAGGAAATTACTATGTCATTTAATATAAAAAAAGGGAATAAGGAAGGCGTTACTACATATATCCATAGGTTAAAACCGTTTTTTGCTGCTTCAATGGAGTTTTTGGGGAATAGAAACATGGTAATCAGCATTGATATTACGAAAATTTTTGCTGCCCTTTTATTTTGACCCATTAAAAATAAAATAATTGAAAATAATATCATCAATTGAATAAATATAACCATAATATAAAACACCGTCAAATTTCTTTAATTAATATTTATGCAATAGGATTTAATACTATGTTTAAAGTAATATTGGTTTATTTTTTAGGTCTTGGACTGCTATTTTATACTTAGGATTATTATATCCTAAAACATATATATCAGTTGCCTTAATATCTAATGACAAGAGCTCTTTATCATATTTAGATGGATTTATTATAATAGGAATATCAACTAATTCTTTATCTTTTACATACTTAAGAAGTTTTCTGCCCTTTGAATTAGCAGCTAATATTCTAATATAGTTTATTTCTTTTATAGTCTGCAAATAAACTTCTTTTGTAATATCTAATAATATGTATAAAAGAATTCTCTGAAGCCTTGTTTTTGTATATCTTTTGCTCAAAGCTAAATTCAATAGTTCTTCAATCGTAGAAGATTCTTCAGCAGCATATTTTATTTTGTTTTCAAGGCCCTCTGATATATCGTGGATTTTACTTAGTTCATTTGCTGTTAAACTTCGTATTTTATAGAAAATTAAGTCTGCTAAATTATTAAGATTTACAGGCCCCTTTCCTAGTTGTTTTTCCCTTTGAATAATTTCAAAGGAAAATTCAGGCATGGTAGTTTTTATAAGATCATAATTATCGAAATTATGGCGTATAGAAGTTGCGCTAGCGATGTTTGAGGTGATGTTTATATCATTATAATTATTTTTTATTCTCTTTATTGTATAAGGTTTAATATTGCTATTAAGTTTTATTAAAGCCTTAAGATATTCAACACCTAAAATGTTATTTGAAGTTTGAAGAAGATTATTCGTATCTTTAAAATAATTATTTAAAGCAAATTCACGTGCTTTTGGATATGGAAGCCCCTGCTTTAAAAATTTTTTTAATAAGTTTTTATATTCCTTTGGTTCTTCAGCTAAAATTTGTGCAATTTTAAAAAGAGGTTCTATATCACCAGATTCACTGCCAAAACATATGGAATCTATAATGTTAAGCTTATTTAAAATTGATATAGCTCCATAAGCAAAATTTTCTGCGCTGCTAATGCTATAAATTACAGGCAGCTCAATAACAAGATCAACACCAGCATTTAAAGCTGCTTCAGCTCGAGCCCATTTGTTTACTATTGCTGGTTCACCTCTTTGGACAAAGTTACCACTCATAACGGCAACAACATAGTCACAATTTGTAACTTGTTTAGTTTGTTGTAGGTGATATAAATGGCCATTATGTAAAGGATTATATTCGACAATAATTCCTGTTACTTTCATTTTGCATCTCCTTTTTATACAAAATTATATTTTTTTACATATTATTGTTTGTTTATTGACATAAATATTATATAATATAAAATGTAGAATGCAACATAATACATACTAACAAAAGAAAGGGGTTTTATCATGGCTTTAATGGAGGAAATTAAAGCAAAGGCAAGGGCTAATAAAAAGACCATAGTTTTGCCTGAAGGAGAAGAAATAAGAACGATTAAAGCTGCAGAAATTATAGTTAAAGAAGGTTTAGCTAATTTAATTATGCTTGGTGATGAAGAAAAAATAATGAGCATTGCTAAAGAAAATGGGGTTTCACTTGAAGGGGTAAAGATAATTAATCCTAAAAAGAGCGAAAAATTAGAATTTTATGCTAATCAGTTGTATGAAATTAGAAAGAATAAAGGAATGACTCTAGAAAAGGCTCTTGAAACAGTTAAAGATGAAATGTATTTTGGGACTATGATGGTTAAAATGAAGGATGCCGACGGAATGGTATCTGGTGCTATACATTCAACAGGAGACCTTTTAAGACCAGCAATGCAAATAATTAAAACAGCACCAGGAGTTTCAATTGCATCAAGCATTTTTATAATGGAAGTTCCAAACCCAAATTTTGGGGATAATGGTTTGTTTATATTTGCAGATTGTGCTGTTAATCCTAATCCAACTGCAGAGGAACTTGCTTCAATAGCCGTTGCAAGTGCGATGAATGCCAAGAATTTATGTGGTATGGAACCGAGAGTTGCAATGCTTTCTTTCTCAACAAAGGGAAGTGCAAAACATGAGCTTGTTGATAAGGTAATAGAAGCTACAAAAATTGCAAAGGAAATGGCTCCAGATTTAATGATAGATGGTGAATTACAGCTTGATGCTGCAATAGTTCCAAAGGTTGCAGAACTTAAGTCACCAGGAAGTCAAGTGGCAGGAAAGGCTAATGTTTTAATTTTCCCAGATTTGCAATCAGGAAATATAGGATACAAGTTGGTTCAAAGATTAGCTAATGCTGAAGCCATAGGACCAATTTGTCAAGGATTTGCTGCTCCTGTAAACGATTTGTCAAGGGGTTGCAGCGTTGAAGACATAGTTAATGTTGTTGCTATAACAGCTGTTCAAGCGCAATAAATTAAAGGAAAGGGGTAATACACATGAATATTTTGGTAATTAATTGCGGGAGCTCATCATTAAAGTATCAATTAATCAACATGGAGAATGAAACAGTTTTAGCTAAGGGATTAGCTGAAAGAATAGGACTTGAAGGTTCAGTATTAGGGCACAGACCAGAGGGTAAAGATAAAGTTGTAATTGAACATCCAATGCCTGATCACAAAACAGCAATTAAATTGGTTTTAGAAGCACTAACACACCCAGAATATGGCGTAATTAAAGACATGAATGAAATATCAGCAGTAGGCCATAGAGTAGTTCATGGTGGAGAAAAGTATGCAAGCTCTGTTTTAATAGACGAGGAAGTTTTAAAAACATTAGAAGAGGTTTCACATTTAGCTCCACTACATAATCCTCCGAATTTAACAGGTATTTATGCTTGCAAAGAGCTTATGCCACATACACCAATGGTGGCTGTATTTGATACAGCATTCCATCAAACCATGCCAAAGCATGCTTATATGTATGCTCTTCCATATGAACTATATGAAAAGCACGGCATCAGAAGATATGGCTTCCATGGAACATCCCATAGATATGTAAGTAAAATAGCTGCAGATCTTTTAGGAAAGGATATAAAGGATTGCAAGATCATTACTTGCCATTTAGGAAATGGAGCATCTGTTGCAGCTATAAATGGTGGTAAATCTGTTGATACTTCTATGGGCTTTACTCCACTTGAAGGACTTATAATGGGAACAAGATGTGGAGATATCGATCCTGCTATAGTTACTTTCTTAGAAGAAACTGAAAATATGACCTCAAAGGATGTTAATAACCTTATGAACAAAAAATCGGGTGTTTTAGGAGTTTCAGGAGTAAGCAGCGATTTTAGAGATATAGAGGATGCTGCTGCAAAAGGAAACGAAAGAGCACAATTAGCCCTTGATATGTTCTACTACAGAGTGAAGAAATACATAGGAGCTTATGCAGCTGCAATGGGTGGTGTAGATGCTATAGTATTTACTGCAGGTCTTGGAGAAAATTCACCAGAGTGTAGATATTTTGTATGCCAAGGTTTAGAATTCTTAGGAGTTAAGATAGATGAAGAGAAGAATAAAGTAAAAGGCAAATTAACTGAGGTTTCTACACCAGATTCAAAGGTTAAGGTGTTCTTAATCCCAACAAATGAAGAGCTTATGATAGCAAGGGATACAAAGGAAATAGTAGTAAAGCTAAAATAATTAAACTTCATGCCTTGACATATTTTATATAAGCCTATATAATGAATTGTAGCGCTGTTTGAGGTGAGCGTATGATTTTAAATGTTACGGATTTAATTAAAAAAAAGACAAATGAAATGAGCTTTGACTTAGAGCTTGATATTAGCAAGT
Organism: Caloramator sp. CAR-1; assembly: GCF_030546345.1. Classification (NCBI taxonomy): domain Bacteria; kingdom Bacillati; phylum Bacillota; class Clostridia; order Eubacteriales; family Clostridiaceae; genus Caloramator; species Caloramator sp. CAR-1. The sequence goes on along the minus strand of NZ_JAUONW010000010.1, from coordinate 47,281 downwards.
TACAACGTGATGATTTTGTTGTAGAATTGGCAGACAAATTAAAAATTAAAGGGACAGCCATTTTAGATGGGGAAGATATTTTATTAAAGGGAACTATTAAAACAAAAATAAAATCTTTTTGTTCAAGATGCTTAGCACCTGTTGACTACCCTCTGACGATAGATTTTGAAGAAAAGTATTCAAAAAAGCAGGGGGAAGATATATATATGATTACAGAGGACAGAATAAATCTAGAAGATATGATAATTGATAATATTATTCTGTCCTATCCAGCAAAGATTTTATGTAGTGATGATTGTAAAGGCCTTTGCCCGGTTTGTGGTAAAAATTTAAATGAAGGCCAGTGTGAATGTTTAAAGGATGTTATCGATCCTAGACTTGAGGCATTAAAACAGTTCTTTAAAGGTGATTGAGGAGGTGCAAATATGGGTAATCCAGCCAGAAGACATTCAAAATCAAGAAGAGACAAAAGAAGAGCACAAACTTGGAAATTAGCTATGCCAGGTATGGTAGAATGCCCACAATGCCATGAAATGAAATTGGCTCATAGGGTTTGTCCAAGCTGTGGTTATTACAAGGATAAAGTTGTAGTAGAAAAGTAATTGAGTTTTAGCACACCGTAAGGTGTGCTTTTGTCTTTTAAAATAAAATAGGAGGTTTGTTTATGAGGGTTGTTATAGATTGTATGGGTGGAGATAATGCACCTTCAGAGATTGTCAAGGGTGCTTTAATGGCAGCGAAGGAATATGATGTAGAGATAATTTTAGTAGGGGATGAAGAAGGAATAAAAAAAGAGATTAGTGAGGAATTTAAAAATATAATGAATCGATTGCAAATAATTCATACCACAGAAATCATAACTAACGATGAATCTCCAACATTAGCTATAAGAAGAAAAAAGGATTCTTCTATGGTTGTAGGATTAAAATATTTAAAGGAGGGTAAGGCTGATGCTTTTATATCAGCCGGCAGCACAGGAGCTCTTCTTGCTGGAGGTTTGTTTATAGTAGGAAGGATAGATGGCATAGATAGACCCTGTTTAGCTCCAGTAATCCCTGGGGAGAAGGGACATTTTATGCTCTTGGATTCAGGTGCAAATGCTGAATGTAAACCTAAAAACATATTGCAGTTTGGTATTATGGGAAGTATTTATTCAAAGAAGGTTTTAGGAAAGGAAAATCCAAAGGTTGGTCTTGTAAATATAGGAGCAGAAGAGGAAAAGGGAACAGAATTTATTAAGCAAAGTTTTAATCTGCTAAAGACTAGCAATTTAAACTTTATTGGCAATATTGAACCAAGGGAAATTCCAAAAGGCGAATGTGATGTTGTTTTATCAGATGGTTTTGTGGGCAATGTTATATTGAAACTTTACGAAGGAGTAGCCCAGACAATTTTTGATATTTTAAAAAGGGAAATATATTCTTCGTTAATCTATAAAATTGGTGGAGCAATTTTAAAACCTGTATTTAAAAAGTTTAAAAAAGATTTTGATTATACTGAATATGGAGGAGCAATTTTTCTTGGGGTAAATAAAGTTGTAATAAAGGCTCATGGTAGTTCAAATGCAAAGGCAATAAAAAATGCTGTAAGGCAATCTATAAATTGTGTAAAGGGTAATGTCATTGAACTTATTAGAGAAGAAATTGAAAAAAATAAAGAAGTTGATAGCTAATGTGAATATTTTTTTGAAATTGGTAATAAATAAATAAGTAAGAAAAAAATTAATAAATTTATTGACGCTTTTATGCTTTATATAATATTATATAGATGAATCCTTTGAAGGGAGGTGAATATAATGATATTCGAAAAAATAAAAGAAAGAATTTCAGACATATTAGGAGTAGATCCAGACGATATAACTATGGATTCACATTTTATTGATGATTTAGGTGCTGATTCATTAGACATAGTAGAGCTTATTATGGCTCTTGAGGAAGATTTTGATTTAGAAATTCCAGATGAGGATGCTGAAAAGTTGCAAACAGTAGGTGATGTTGTAGATTACATAAAGGAACATACCGACATATAATAGTCCCGATTATTCGGGGCTTTAAATTTTATGGAGGTTCTTATGGATAGTATAAGACGAAAACATCTTGAGGAATTTGAAAAAATAATTGAAGTAAATTTTCATGACAAAGATTTATTGAATAAGGCACTTACTCATAGTTCCTATGCTAATGAAAATGGATTAAAATATAACGACCATAATGAACGATTAGAATTTTTAGGAGACTCTGTATTGAGCTTAATAGTTAGCGAGTATATATTTAAAAAGTATAAAGATAGGCAAGAGGGTAAGTTAAGCAGAATAAGGGCAAGCGTAGTTTGTGAGTCCTCACTAGCGGAACTAGCAAGGGCAATAAAGCTTGAAAAGTATTTACGAATAGGTAAAGGTGAAGAATTAACTGGTGGTCGAAATAAAGACTCTTTGTTGGCGGATGCCACTGAAGCAGTTATTGCGGCTATATATCTAGATCAAGGATATAATAAAGCTAAAGATTTTGTTTTAAATAAATTAAAGCATAAAATACAAAACGTTGCGAGAGGAAGGGAATATATAGATTTTAAGTCTAGGCTTCAGGAATATGTGCAAAGAAATTTATTATCCACTATAAAATATGAAGTTGCAAATCAATGGGGTCCTGATCACGATAAGACGTTTGAAATAGAAGTCTACTTAGATAATATAAAATACGGTTTAGGGGTTGGCAAAAGCAAGAAGGAGGCTGAACAGATGGCAGCTAAAAATGCCCTCATTAAGTTGGGAGTAGATGTTAATGAGTAATAAGCATTATATTGTCCCAATTTTTGTTCCCCATATTGGATGTCCACATGATTGTGTGTTTTGTAATCAAAAAAAAATAACGGGAAGAGACGATCATGTCGATTATGATTATGTGATTAATAGGGCAGAGGAAGTTTTGAGCACCATCGATAAGAAAAATTCCTTTGTTGAAATATCTTTTTTCGGTGGAAGTTTTACTGGTATTCCCTTTGATTATCAGAAGGAGTTATTAAGTGCAGCCAAAAAACTTGTCGATGATGGGAAAATAGATTCAATAAGATTATCAACAAGGCCCGACTATATAAACGATACTATATTAAATAATTTAAAAGCATTTGGAGTTAAAACAATTGAATTAGGAATTCAATCTATGGATGATGAGGTTCTTAGGGCGGCAGAGAGAGGACATACTGTAGAAGATGTTTATAGAGCAGTTGAATTAATAAAGGAATTTGACTTTGAACTTGGTTTACAGATGATGATAGGACTTCCTAAGGACAATGAAGAAAAAGATATTAAAACGGCTAATGAAATAGTAAATTTAAAACCAAATTTTGTTAGAATTTATCCGGCGTTGGTAATCAAGGATACTGAGATGGAAAAGATGTTTAAAGAAGGATTATATATTCCTCTTTCATTGCAGGATGCCGTGAATATTACAAAAAAAGTGTATCTTATATTTATTAAGAACGACATAAACATTATTCGGGTTGGACTGCAGGCAAGCGAAGGAATAGCGTTAGGAAGAGATGTGGTAGCAGGGCCCTTTCATCCCGCATTTAGAGAATTGGTTGAAGGCTCTATTATATGCGATATGATACGATATATTTTTAATGAATACTTTAAGGAGTATAAGGAAATTAGAATATTTATAAATAACAAAACTATTTCTAAATTATATACAAATAGAAAATATTATTTTAATCTTTTGGTAAATGAATATAAGGACAAATCAATAAGGGTGTTTATTGATGATAATTTAAGCAGTCTTGAGGTTGTTATTGAGGCTGATACTTTAAGTAGAAAAATGTCAATAAAAGATTTTGCAAAATTTGCTAATTTAAGAAGGATTTGATGTATTTTTATAGAATATATAACAATAATTAAGAAAAAAGGGGGAATCATCATGGAAATTTTAAAAGTATCAGCTCAATCACAACCTAAAGCTGTTGCTGGAGCACTTGCTGCTGTATTGAGGGAAAGATCTACAGCAGAAATTCAAGCTGTAGGTGCCGGAGCTGTTAATCAAGCTGTAAAGGCTATAGCCATTACAAGGGGATATGTAGCACCAAATGGAATAGATCTCGTTGTAATTCCAGCCTTTTCAGAAATAGAGATTGAAGGAGAAGAAAGAACAGCAATAAAATTTATCGTTCAACCAAGATAAGACCTGCGTTGCAGGTCTATTTATTTTCCTTTATTAAAAGATTGATTTGTTTTATGAAGAATGTTATACTATACTAATGTGAGCTAATGCTGATATTTAAAATTAGCTATATGGCATTTATGGGATTTATCCTTTCGGATAAATCCCTTTAAAATATACATGAGGTGATGGGCTTTGTATTTAAAGAGCGTAGAAATAAAGGGTTTTAAATCCTTTGCAGATAAAGTTGAAGTTGAATTTACAAAAGGCATAACAGCCATCGTTGGCCCCAACGGAAGCGGAAAGAGCAATATTTGTGATGCGATAAGATGGGTGTTAGGTGAACAAAGTGCCAAGACCCTAAGAGGATCAAAGATGGAAGATGTAATTTTTGCAGGAACTGAAAATAGGAAACCCTTAAGCTTTGCGGAGGTATCTTTAATTCTTGATAACTCAGATAATATATTACCCATTGAATACAATGAAGTTAAGATAACAAGAAGGTTATATAGATCTGGTGAAAGCGAATATCTTTTAAATAACACAGTATGTAGGCTTAAAGATATTTATGAACTTCTTATGGATACTGGGATAGGGGTTGATGGCTATTCTATTATTGGACAAGGAAAAGTAGAAGAGATTTTAAGCTCAAAACCAGACGAGAGAAGATTGGTTTTTGAGGAAGCAACTGGTATAACTAAATTCAAAACAAGGAAGGCAGAAGCTGAAAGAAAATTAGAAAATACAAGGCAAAATCTTGTAAGAATTAATGATATTTTAACAGAATTAGAATCACAAATTGGTCCTTTAGAGATTCAAGCTCAAAAAGCGGAAAGGTTTTTAAGGCTAAAGGATGAATTAAAAATGATCGAAATAAATTCTATTTTGCATAATTATAATCTTATAAAACAAAAGCTTGATATTACTTTAAAGGATATAGAAGAAAATATCAACAAACTAAATTTATTAGAAAATAAAAAAGAAGAACTTGAAACAATAATTGCTGAAAAAAAACACCAATTAACAATAATCCAGGATGATTATGATAAGTCTAGTAATATTAGTTATGAATTAGAAATGTCAGTTCAAAGGACAAAATCAGAGATAGAAATTTTAAAAGAAAGAAAAGAAAATCAAAATAATGAAAAGCAAAGATTGTTAATTGAAAAAGAAAATAATAATCGGATTTTATCTGAGAAATATGATAAATTACAGAAATTAATTGCAGAAAAACAAAGGATGGATGAAAAATTAAAACTTCAAAAGAAATTAATCGAAGATATTGAAAATCAGTTAAATGAACATATTAAAGAAAATAAAGCAAATGAAAGGGTAATTGAAAACAAAAGAAATGAACTTATAGAAGTTTTAAATAGAATTTCTGAGCTCAATAATAAAATGAATTCTCTAAGTTTTATAAAGGATAATTTTAATAAGCAATATGCCAATTTAATTCAAGCAAAAAGCGGAAAAGAAGAAAAGATAAATGAATTAGAGGAAGAACTTAAGATTAAGCAAAACGAATATGAAGACATTAAGCTAAAGATAGAAGAAAACCATAAGGAACTAAATGATTTAGAATCACATCTAATTAAAATTGAAAGTGAAATTAAGCAAATAAATATGCAGATTAATTCGGCTCATCAGAACATTAAATCATGTGAAACTAAATTGAATATGCTGATAGAAATGGAAAAGGATCTTGAAGGGTATAATAAAGCTGTAAAGTCCCTCGTATATAAATATAAAAACAACGAAGGATTTTATGGAACGGTTTCAGATATAATAGAGGTTCCTAATGGCTTTGAAATATCACTGGAAGCAGCATTAGGTTCTTCCTTTCAGAATATTGTAGTTAAAGATGAAACACTGGCAAAAGAAATGATAGAATACCTTAAGAGGGAAAGATTAGGAAGGGCGACATTTTTGCCAATTACTACGGTAAAAGGTAGAGATGAGGCTGACGAGGGTAATTTTAAAGGGACAAAAGGATTTATTGGAATAGCATCTAAAATTATTAAATTTGATGCTATTTATAAAAATATCATAACAAGTCTATTAGGAAGGACATTGATTTGTGATAATATAGATAACGCCATCATCCTTGCCAAGAAAACTGATTTTAATTATAAGATAGTAACATTAGATGGCGAAATAATAAATCCTGGTGGTTCTTTAACCGGTGGAACAACTAATAAAAACCTTGGAATTTTTAAGAGAAAGAATGAAATTCATGATTTAAAGAATAAAATTGAAGACCTTAATCAAGAATTAAACAATTTAATGAAGCTGATAAAAGCAAAAGAAAGTAGTAGAGATAACTTAAATAAAAATATAGAAAATAAATCTTCAAACTTAAATATTTTAAAAATTAACGCGTCAACACAAGAAATCGATATTAAAAATTTAAAGGAGAAAATATTAGAGTTAAATAAAGACATTGAAGATATAAATGTTGAGTTAGAACAAATCAATAATCAACTAGCTAAAATAAAGCAGAACGAAAATGAATATTCGGAGGGAATAAATAAAAACAATGAAATAAAAATAAGTTTGGAAAAGGAATTGGAAGAATTAAATAAAAATTTTGTTGAGTTTGAGAAATCAAAAGAAGCTATTAATACTAAATTAACATCTGAAAAGGTAATATTTGCAGAGCTCAAAAAAGAGATGGATTCGTTAACAACAAAAATTGAAGAACTTAATATGGATTTAAAGGAATTTAAAGATAATGAGGAAAAAATAGATAGAAAAATTATAGAAATTGAAGACAAGATAAATAATTTAAATAGTCAAATATTAAATCAAAGCCAAAAGCTAAATAAGCTAAATAATGATTTAGAAGAAAACAAAAAGAAAGAAGATGAGCTTTTTAATTGCAAAAATTTAATGGCTCAAGAAATAAATAGCTTAGAGGAAGAATTTACAAAAAATAATAGGGAAATTGCAGAGCTTACAAGCATAGTTCATAAGCTTGAAATGACCCAATCAAAGCAGGAATCAGAAATAGAGTTATTAAATCAAAGGATATGGGATGAATATGAATTGACGATTCCACAGGCACAAAAGTATAAAAATGAAAACTTTAATAATTCAGATGCAAATAAAAAGATAAACTCGTTAAAGGCTCAAATAAAGGAATTAGGTGAAGTCAATATTGGTGCAATTGAGGAATTAAATAAAATAAAAGAAAGATATAATTTCTTATCAGAACAAAAAAAGGATTTAATAGAAGCAGAGGAGTCGCTGTTAGAAGTAATTAAAGACATGACTGAAAAAATGCAAAGGCAGTTTCAAACTAATTTTTCTATAATAAGGAAATATTTTAATGAAACCTTCAAGGAATTATTTGGTGGTGGATATGCTGATTTGAGAATAGATAATGGTGATGTATTAGAATCAGGAATTGAAATAATAGTTCAACCTCCTGGAAAAAAATTACAAAATATAACTTTACTCTCAGGAGGAGAAAAGGGATTATCTGCTATAGCATTAATTTTTTCGTTATTAAAATTCAAGCCTACACCATTTTGCATATTGGATGAAATTGAAGCTGCCCTTGATGATGCAAATGTATTAAGATTTGCTAACTATCTAAAAAAGTATGCAAATAACACCCAGTTTATACTGATAACTCATAGAAAGGGATCTATGAGTGCAGCTGATGCATTATATGGAGTTACTATGGAGGAAAAGGGAGTATCAAAGTTGCTTTCATTAAAATTAAAGGAGGCATAGCTATGGGCTGGTTTGAAAAACTTAAAGAAGGTTTAGTAAAGACAAGGGATAATTTAGTTCAAAAGGTAGATGCTATATTTTCATTAAATTCTAATTTAGATGAAGAATTTTATGAGGAACTTGAAGAGGCTTTAATCATGTCTGATGTTGGAGTAAAAACTACACAAGATATTATAGAGATGCTAAGAAAAAATATAAAGGATAAACGAATTTCTGATCCAGAGGATGCAAAGGAAGAACTTAAAAATATATTGATGGATATAATGCAAAGGGATAAAAATTTAAAAATTATTCCTCCCCAATTCCCTGCTGTCTTTATGGTCGTTGGTGTTAATGGTGTTGGGAAAACTACAAGTATAGGCAAATTAGCTCATTTTTTCAAAAGCAAAGGCTATAAAGTTTTATTGGCTGCAGCTGATACCTTTAGGGCAGCTGCCATTGATCAGCTAGAAGTTTGGGGACAAAGGGTTGGAGTTGATGCAATCAAGCATCAAGAAGGTTCGGATCCAGCAGCAGTAGTTTTTGATGCTCTTCAAGCAGCAAAGGCAAGGAAAGCTGATATTTTAATATGTGATACTGCTGGAAGACTTCATAATAAAAAGAATTTGATGGAGGAACTGAGAAAGATAAATAAAGTTATAGAAAGGGAAGGTGAAAACTTCTATAAAGAAACTTTTCTTGTTCTTGATGCTACCACAGGACAAAATGCTCTTTTGCAGGCAAAGGAATTTATGGATGTAAGCAATGTGAATGGTATAATATTGACAAAACTTGATGGAACAGCTAAAGGAGGAATAGTTATTGGAATAAGCAATGAATTAAATGTCCCAGTTAAAATGATAGGGGTTGGAGAAGGAATAGAAGACTTACAAGAATTTAATCCTGAAATGTTTGTAAAGGCACTATTTGATAGTGTTAAGTAAAAATACTTGACACCTTTAAAAGTTTCTGTTAGTATAATAGAGGATGATATTTATGGATAAATTAAGCTATATAACTATGCTTATGGATTTTTATGGAAATTTATTAACAGAAAAGCAAAGAATGATAATGTCCTATCATTACGAAGAGGATATGTCATTAAGTGAGATATCAGAAGTAATGAATATTTCAAGACAAGCAGTCCACGACATAATAAAAAGAAGCGAAAAGACTCTTTTGGACTATGAAAAAGAATTAGGATTAGTAGATAAATTTTTAAGACAAAAGCAAAGGCTTGTAGTTATCAAAAATTTATTATTAGAAAAGAAGGATAAAGATTTACAACCTATAATTGAACTAATAGAAGAGTTGATTGATTCCTAATTAGGAGGGCTTTTTATGGCATTTGAGGGTTTAACCCATAAATTACAGGAAACATTTAAAAAATTAAGAGGTAAGGGTAAACTTAGTGAAAAAGATGTTAAGGATGCAATGCGTGAGGTTAAGCTAGCCCTTCTTGAAGCTGATGTGAATTATAAAGTTGTTAAGGATTTTATAAATGTTGTAACAGAAAGAGCAATTGGCCAAGAGGTAATGGAAAGCCTAACCCCTGCCCAGCAGGTTATAAAGATTGTTCATGAAGAAATGATTAAACTGATGGGAGGCACTGAAAGTAAAATCAATATATCACCTAAGCCTCCTACAGTAATAATGCTTGTTGGTCTACAGGGGGCTGGAAAAACTACTATGGCAGCTAAGCTTGCTCTTCATCTTAGAAAGAACAACAAACATCCCCTATTGGTTGCTGCTGATATATACAGACCAGCTGCTATTAAGCAGCTTCAAATTCTCGGCGGACAGATTGACATTCCTGTGTTTACTTTAGGCGATAAGGTTAACCCCGTTGATATAGCAAAGGCATCTTTAGAATATGCAAAAAAGAATGCGAAGGATATAGTTATAATAGATACAGCAGGTAGACTTCATATTGATGAAGAGTTAATGCTTGAACTTGAAGGCATTAAAAAAGAGGTTAATCCAGATGAGATTCTCTTGGTTGTTGATGCTATGACAGGTCAAGATGCAGTTAATGTGGCTCAAAGTTTTAATGATAAATTAGATATAACAGGAGTTATATTAACTAAGCTAGATGGAGATACCAGAGGGGGAGCAGCGTTATCAGTTAAAGCTGTGACAGGTAAGCCCATCAAGTATGCTGGTGTTGGTGAAAAGCTGTCGGATTTAGAAATTTTTTATCCTGATAGAATGGCATCAAGAATATTAGGAATGGGCGATATATTAAGTCTAATAGAAAAAGCACAGCAGGCTATCGATGAGAAGAAAGCGCTAGAAATGCAGCAAAAATTAGAAAGACAAGAATTTACTTTGGAAGATTTTTTAGATCAGATGCAGCAAATGAAGAAATTAGGACCTTTAAAGGATTTAATTAAAATGATTCCTGGATTGGATACTAGTAAACTTGATGATATTGATTTTGAAGAAAATGAAAAGGAAATGGCAAAAATTGAGGCGATAATAAAATCTATGACTAAGGAAGAAAGAAGAAATCCTTCAATAATAAACTCTAGTCGCAAAAAAAGAATAGCAAAAGGTTCTGGAACTACTATTCAGGATGTAAATAAGTTGTTAAATAATTTTGAACAGGCGAGAAAGATGATGAAGCAGTTTTCTGATATGCAAAAACACGTGAAAAAAGGAAAATTTAAATTTCCTTTCTTTAAATAAATAATGCAACATTTTAAGGAGGTGAAATTATGGCAGTTAAGATGAGACTTAGAAGGATGGGTGCAAAGAAAGCTCCATTCTACAGAATTGTAGTAGCAGATTCAAGATCACCAAGAGATGGTAGATTTATAGAAGAAATAGGATATTATAATCCTACAACAGAACCTGCAGATATTAAAATCGATGCAGAAAAGGCTAAAAAGTGGCTTTCAAATGGTGCACAGCCAACAGATACAGTAAGAAGCCTTTTAAAGAAGGCAGGCATCATATAATAAAGGGGTGCTTGACATGAAGGAGCTTGTTGAAGTTATAGCTAAAGCTCTTGTAGACAATCCTGATGCCGTTGTTGTAAATGAAATCTCAGGTGAGCAATCAGTAATAATTGAGCTTAAGGTTGCACCTGAAGACATGGGAAAAGTTATAGGAAAACAAGGCAGAATAGCAAGGGCTATTAGAACTGTTGTAAAAGCTGCAGCAACAAAGGTAAATAAAAGAGTAGTTGTGGAAATAATATAAAGAGTTAGGGTTATCCTAACTCTTTTTAACTATTAATAAAAGGGTGATGTTATGATTAAATATTTAAAGATTGGAAAGATTATAAATACCCACGGAATTAAAGGCGAAGTTAAAATTTATCCCTTGACGGATGATGTTAAAAGGTTTGATAAACTTAAATTTGTTTTTTTCAAAAGAGGGGATTTATATGAAAAAGTTAATGTTCAAGGGTTAAAATATTTTAAAAATCTTGTTATTTTAAAACTGGAAGGCATAGACGATATGAATGCGGCTGAAAAAATCAAAAATGATTATATTTACATCGATAGAGAAAATGCTGTAGAATTACCTGAGGATACATATTTTATTGCAGACTTAATTGGTATGGATGTTGTGAACATAGAAACTGATGAAAAAATAGGCAGGATTATATCAGTGTTTTCTACAGGAAGCAACGATGTATATGAGATTAAAATGGATAATGGTAAAATTATTTTAATCCCTGCTATTAAAGATGTAGTAAAGCATGTAGATGTCGAAAATTCTTTAATGAAAATAAAACTTATTGAGGGATTAATATGATATTTGATGTGTTAACTTTATTTCCTGAAATGTTTGATGCTCTAAACTATAGCATAATAGGTAGAGCACAAGAGAAAAAACTTATAACAATTAATCTTTACAATATTCGAAATTATACCACTAACAAACATAAAAAAGTAGATGATTACCCTTATGGTGGCGGTGCAGGGATGGTAATGCAGGCAGAGCCGATATATAATTGTGTAGACGATATTAAAGAGACTTATGGCTATAAACCATACACGGTTTTCCTTACTCCCCGTGGTAAGCGGTATAATCAAGAGCTTGCTAAGGAGCTTTCTAACAGAAAACATATTATGTTAATTTGCGGGCATTATGAAGGAATAGATGAGAGAATAATGCCCCTTGTAGATCTTGAGATATCAATAGGTGATTTTGTTTTAACGGGTGGAGAACTGGCAAGTATGATTATTATTGATTCTGTCTCAAGGCTGGTTCCGGGAGTTCTATCGACTAATGTTAGTTTTGAAAATGAATCCTTCTATAATGGTCTTTTAGAATATCCCCAATATACAAGACCAAGGGAGTTTAGAGGCATGAAAGTTCCAGAGGTTCTATTGTCTGGAAATCATAAGGATATTGATGAATGGAGAAGATACCAATCTTTAAAGCTAACGTATATAAAAAGACCGGATTTGCTGAAAAATGCAGAATTGACAAAGGAAGATTTAAGAATGCTTAATATGATTAAAAAAGAAATAGAAATGGAAAAAGAAATGTAAAATATTATTGCCAAAACAAGCAATGTATGTTATAATAAACCCTGTGTGAAAACGGGCGTTCCTCTAGGTATGTCTATGAACGTCTAGGAAGGAAGGAGGGAAATGCTGTGGATATAATTAGAGCAATTGAGCAAGAACAAATAAGAAAGGACCTTCCAAAATTCAATGTTGGTGATACGGTAAGGGTTCACGTAAAGGTAAAAGAAGGTAACAGAGAAAGAATCCAAGTTTTTGAAGGAATCGTTTTAAAGAGACAAAATGGAAGCATAAGAGAAACATTTACTGTAAGAAGAATTTCTTACGGTGTAGGTGTTGAAAGAACTTTCCCAGTTCATTCACCAATTATTGACAAGATAGAAGTTATAAGAAGAGGTAAAGTTAGAAGAGCTAAGCTTTATTACCTCAGAAAGAAAGTTGGTAAAGCAGCAACTAAAGTTAAAGAAATTATCGAATAAAGAGACTGTTCAGCAGTCTCTTTTTTAATTATATATTTTATTTAAGGGAATAATTATTAATAAATAAGCCTAAGGAGGCATAAAAATGAATATACAATGGTATCCTGGACATATGGTAAAAACTAAAAGGCTAATCGCAGATTCATTGAAGCTTATCGATGTTGTTTTAGAACTTTTAGATGCGAGGATTCCTATAAGTAGCAAAAATCCCGATGTTGATTCGATAATAAAAAATAAACCTAGGATTATATTACTAAATAAGTCAGAGCTTGCAGATCCTTTGATTACGAAGGAATGGATTACATACTACAAGAATAACGGAATTTCGGCACTTGACATAGATTGTATTTCAGGTAAAAATATTAATAAAATATATCCATTAATGAAAGAAATATTAAAGGATAAAATAGAAAGAACACAGCAAAAGGGAATAATCGGTAGGCCAATAAGGGCCCTAGTTCTTGGCATACCTAATGTTGGAAAATCTACATTTATAAATAAAATTGCAAAGAAATCCTCAGCTCAAACTGGTGATAGACCGGGTGTAACAAAAAATAAACAATGGATTAAAGTTAATAAAGAATTTGAACTTTTGGATACTCCAGGAATATTATGGCCTAAATTTGATGATGAAAAAGTTGCCTTACATTTAGCATATGTGAAATCCATTAAAGAAGAGATACTTGATGTCGTTGAATTGAGTATTAAATTTTTAAATGAAATAAAACAAATTTCCCCAAAGGTATTAGAGGAAAGATATAAGGTGAATGTCATAGATGATGTCTATGCCCTGCTAACTGAAATAGGTAAAAAAAGAGGATGCGTTGTTTCGGGGGGCGAGGTTGACCTTTATAGGACTGCTAATATAATTTTAGAAGATTTTAGAGCTGCGAAACTAGGAAGAATTTCTCTTGAATTACCAATGGATATGATGGATGGAGTTGAAGCGAATGAATAATATAAAGGACATAGAGGACATGCTTAAAGAATGCAAAAATTTGGATGAGTTTTACCGCATAAAAAATAAAATTATGGAAAATGAAAGGAAAAAGAGTATATACAAAATTTTAGACAAATATGAAAGGGATTTAAATAATAAGGTATTATTAGAAAAAGAGTATCAAAAGCGTTGTAAGTATGAAAATGAATTAATTAAAAATTATAAATTTATAGCAGGTATTGATGAGGTAGGAAGGGGACCACTAGCAGGGCCCGTTTATGCTGCTGCAGTTATTTTAGACTTTGAAAATCCAATACTAGGAATAAAGGATTCAAAGAAATTAACTGAAAAACAAAGATTAGAGCTCTATGAAAAAATAAAAACAGAAGCACTTGCCTATTCCTTAGGATATGCAACAGTTGAAGAAATAGATGAACTTAATATACTTGAAGCGACAAAATTAGCCATGTTAAGAGCTATAGAAGGGCTCAAAATAAAACCAGATATTATTATGATAGATGCATTAAAACTCGATATAGATGTTCCACAAATATCGATTATAAAGGGAGATGATTTATCAGTTTCAATTGGGGCAGCATCGATTATAGCTAAAGTAGAAAGGGATTTTTATATGCAAAAAGCCTCAATTCAGTATCCCTTATATAATTTTGCTCAAAATAAAGGATATGGCACAAAAGAACATATTGAAGCAATAAAAAAATATGGTCCTTGTGAGATACATAGAAGGACTTTTATAAGAAATATTATCGGGTGATCTTATGTTTAATAAAAAAAAGCTTGGAAATTTAGGTGAGGAAATTGCTTCAAGGTATTTAATTAATAAAGGGTATCTAATTATACAAAAAAATTTTAGAACAAAGTTTGGTGAAATAGATATAATTGCAAGGGATGGAAGGTATCTTGTATTTATTGAAGTAAAATTGCGTAAAAGCTTAAACCTTGGATATCCTAGGGAAGCAGTAGATTATTATAAACAACAAAGAATTAGAAATTTAGCAAATCTATATTTAGCTAAAAAAAGAATAAAGGATGCCTTCATTAGATTTGATGTAGTTGAAATAATGCTGGATGAAAATGAAAATGTAAAATCTATATATTTAATTCAAAACGCCTTTGAATGAAAATGATCCTAATTTTTACTAGGATCATTTTTTTTATGTTTAAAAATAATAATATAGGAAATAATTGTTTTTAGAAAAAAATGTAGCTAGAGGTGAAAAAATGATTAGCAAGGTGTTTTCTTTGTCATTAATGGGAATAGATGGATTTGTTGTTGAGGTTGAGGTGGATTTGAATGGAGGATTACCTTCAATTAATATGGTGGGGCTACCTGATACGGTGGTTAAAGAATCAAAAGAAAGGGTAAAGTCTGCTATAAAAAATTCAGGCTTTAAAATGGAACCTGCAAGGATAACAATTAATTTTGCACCTGCAGATTTAAAGAAGGAAGGAACACATCTTGATCTTGCAATAGCTGTTGGGATTTTGAGCTGTATGAATGAAATAAATTATAAAAATACTTTAGGATGTGCTTTTATTGGAGAATTGTCATTAAACGGTGAAATAAGAGGGGTAAGGGGAGTCTTGCCTATGGTATTAGAGGCAAGAAAAACCTTCAAAAAAATTTTTATACCACAAGAAAATTTGGGGGAAGTTGATTTTATCGAGGACATCAAAATATATCCTGTTAGCAATTTAAATGAGGTTGTAGATATATTAAACAATAATATAGATTACAACTACATGCCAATGAAAAATAATTATTGTGAAGTAAAATATGACTTGGATTTTAGCGAGGTTAGAGGACAAAAATATGTTAAAAGGGCTGTAGAAATTGCAGCCAGCGGAGGACATAATGTCCTCATGATTGGTCCTCCAGGAAGTGGTAAAACTATGATAGCTCAAAGAATTCCAACTATTCTGCCTGAACTTACTATAGATGAAGCAATAGAAGTTACAAAAATTTATAGTATTGCAGGACTTTTGAAGGAAAAGGGAAAGCTAATATTAACACCACCTTTTAGAAGTCCACATCATACAGTCTCCTTTGCGTCCTTTATAGGTGGAGGAGGTAATCCAACACCAGGTGAAGTTTCGCTAGCCCATAATGGGGTATTGTTTTTAGATGAGTTTCCCGAATTTAGAAGGGATGTAATAGAGTCATTAAGACAGCCCCTAGAGGACGGTTCGGTTTTGATTTCAAGAGTTAAAGGAAAGATAAATTATCCAGCAAGAATAATGCTTGTGGCAAGCATGAATCCCTGTCCATGTGGTTACTATGGATATCCGTATAGACAGTGCCATTGTTCAGAAAACCAAATTAGAAATTATTTTAATCGCATATCTGGTCCTATTCTTGATAGAATAGATATACAAATTTCTGTAGAACAGATAAATTATGAGGATTTAAGTGGCAAAAAAGCTGAAGAATCATCATTAGAAATAAGAAAAAGAGTTATCAAAGCAAGAAAAATTCAGATAGAAAGATTTAAAGAAGATGGAATTTATACAAATGCACAAATGAAGAATAAACATATAAATAAATATTGTGCTTTTAGCAAAGCAGCAAGTAAAGTTCTTGAGAAGGCTTATAAAAACTTAAAACTAAGTTCAAGGGGTTATACAAAAATAATAAAGATTTCAAGAACTATTGCAGATATGGATGGAAGTGAAATAATAAATGAAGATCATGTATCAGAAGCAGTTCAGTATCGAATTTTAGATAATAAGATATACAAATAAGGTGAGAAGAATGGATAAAGAAAAGTTTCTAAAATTATGGTTTATGAATTTACCTATAAAGGATGAACTGAAGATAAAATTGCTGACCATAGGAATAGGTTTAGATGAAATATATGAAATGAATAGAAAGGATTGGATGGATTTAGGTTTAAATATTTATGAAGCTGATGAAGCTTTAAATGTAAAAAAGAGAGAAAAAGAAATATATGATCAAGTTAAATTTTTATTAGACAATAAATTAACTTTAGCTCTATTTAATGATGATGGATACCCAATGAAACTTAAAAACATATATGACCCTCCAGCAGGATTATTTATTAAAGGTAACATAATAGACTATGCTAATACTTTGGCGATAGTGGGTTCAAGGAAGGCTACTAATTATGGTTTAACAGTAGCCTATAAATTTTCTAGGGATATCAGTAGATACGGAATAAAAATTATCAGCGGATTAGCGAAAGGAATAGATACGGCGGCTCACTTAGGATGCTTAGATGCTGATGGAGTAACTATAGGAGTTTTAGGCAATGGGTTTAAATTTATTTATCCTATTTCAAATAAAGAAGTTATTAACAGAATTGCTATTAAAGGTGCAGTATTGACTGAATTTTTACCAGATGAAAAACCTTTTCCTCAAAACTTCCCAAGGAGAAACAGAATAATAAGTGGTCTTGCAGATTTTGTATTAGTAGTTGAAGCAACAGATAGAAGTGGATCTCTTATAACAGCTAGGTTGGCATTAGAGCAGGGTAAAGATGTGTTTGCAGTTCCAGGGAATATATTTAGCATAAATAGTGTTGGAACTAACAATTTGATAAAAGATGGGGCAAAATTAGTATCTAATATTGAAGACATACTTTCAGAATATGGAATAAGCTTGAAAAATAACTTATATTTTGGGTATAATGAATTGGAATTAACAATAATAAATATATTAAAAATAGGAGCAATTACTATAGAAGAGCTATTGGAAAGAATCGATATGGAGGCAAATGAGGTTCTGAAAACCATAGGTAAACTCGAATGCAATGGAATAATTAGAAGAACATTTGGAAATTATATTACTTTAAATGATTAATTAAGTATAGAATTTTTTAGAAGATTTTGTTATAATACTAATACTTATGTAAAGCTGGAGGGGATAAAATGTCGCAGTCTTTGGTTATTGTTGAATCACCAGCTAAAGCAAAGACGATTAGTAAATTTTTGGGTAAAAATTTTAAAGTAAAAGCATCGATGGGACATATTAGAGATTTACCTAAAAGCCAACTTGGTGTTGATATAGAAAATAATTATGAACCTAAGTATATAACTATAAGGGGTAAAGGAGATCTAATTGATGAATTAAAGAAAGAAGCAAAAAAAGCCTCGAAGGTATACATAGCTACGGACCCGGATAGAGAAGGGGAAGCTATTTCATGGCATCTTGCATATATATTAGGTTTAGATATTTCTGAAAAATGTAGAGTTGAATTTCATGAAATAACAAAAAAGGCAGTGGTGAATGCGATAAAAAATCCAAGGGATATAAATATGAATTTAGTAAATGCACAACAAGCAAGAAGAATTTTGGATAGGCTTGTTGGTTATGAAATTAGTCCGGTATTATGGAAAAAAATTAAATGGGGACTTAGTGCAGGTAGAGTTCAATCTGTTGCTGTTAGATTAATTTGTGATAGAGAAAAGGAAATAAGGGAATTTGTTCAAGAAGAATATTGGACAATAACTGCTACTTTAAAAAATGGAGATAGGGTTTTAGATGCTAAATTGATATCCTTTGGAGATGAAAAACTAAAAATCACTAATAAAGAGCAGGCAGACGAGATAATAAAAAGGTTGACTGGCAAGATTTTTTATGTAAATGAGGTTAAAAAACAAGAGAGAAGAAAAAACCCATTTCCACCCTTTACAACGTCGACATTGCAACAGGAGGCATACAAAAAGTTAAATTTTTCAACTAAAAAAACGATGCAAATTGTCCAACAACTTTATGAAGGAATCGAGATAAAGGGGGAAGGATCGGTTGGTCTTATTACTTATATGAGAACTGACTCAGTAAGAATCTCAGATGAAGCAAAAAAGATAACCCGAGATTTTATAAAGGATAATTATGGAACTGAATTTGTGCCTTCTACTGAGAGGACATATAAATCAAAAGGTGGAGCCCAAGATGCTCATGAGGCGATAAGACCTACATCTGTTGAAAGAACTCCAGATAGAATAAAAAATTCCTTAACGAATGATCAATATAAATTATACAAATTAATATGGGAGAGATTTGTAGCAAGCCAAATGGCAGATGCTATTTATGATACTATGAGCATTGAGTTTGAATCTGAAAATTATATATTTAAGTCGAGTGGTAGTATATTAAAATTTTCAGGCTTTTTAAGTGTATATAGAACTGATGAAGAGGAAGAAGATAAATTATTACCTGATGTGAAAGAAAAAGAGGAGTTTCAACCTGTAGCAATTGAACCTAAACAACATTTTACTCAACCACCGTCAAGATATACCGAAGCTACATTAGTAAAGGCATTAGAGGAAAATGGCATTGGAAGGCCAAGCACCTATGCACCTATTATAACAACGATACTAGAAAGAAAATATGTTGAAAGGGATAAAAAGTTCTTAAAGCCTACCGAATTAGGGGAAATCGTAACAGAGCTTCTTAAAGAATATTTTTCAGATATAGTTGATATAGATTTTACAGCTGAAATGGAGAACAAATTAGATGAAGTAGAACAGGGTAAGGAAAATTGGATTGACATAGTCGATGGGTTTTATAAACCGTTAAAGGAAAAAATTAAAATTGCAGAGGAGAAAATCGGAAAAATAAAAATAGAAGAGAAGGTCGAGGAAACTGATATAAAATGTGAAAAATGTGGAAGAAATATGGTTATAAAATCAGGAAAGTTTGGAAGGTTTTTGGCGTGTCCTGGTTATCCCGAATGTAAGAATGCCAAACCATTGGTTGAAGAAATCGATGTTTTATGTCCTTTATGTGGTAACAAAATTATCGTAAAAAAATCTAAATCGGGAAAGATGTTTTACGGTTGTAGCAATTATCCAGAATGTAAGTTTGCAAGTTGGTATAAGCCTGTTAATATGAGATGTCCTAAATGCGGAAAAGTATTATATGAAAGAAAGCAAAAGGATAAGACTATTTATTTTTGTGATGATAAAGAATGTGGTTATGTAGAAGAAAAGTGATTTTTTATTGATATTTTAAAAATTTTGTGATATATTATACTTAATTGTTGAAACAATTTAGACAATTCATAAAATTACAAAAAATGATTTTTTAAAAATTTATATTTTTTTAACAAAAAATTAATGAAATGACTAGGGGAAGGTGCTAAAATGTTTAAGGCGACTACAATAGTTGCAGTTAAGGATCAAGATAGGGTTGCCATAGCTGGGGATGGACAGGTAACTTTTGGGGAAAATACGATAATTAAGAGCACTGCTAAAAAAATAAGGAAGATTTATAAAGATTCAGTTTTAATTGGTTTTGCTGGTTCAGTAGCTGATGCTTTTACGCTTTCTGAAAAATTTGAAGAAAAGTTGGAACAAACAAATGGCAATCTAAAAAAGGCTGCAGTTGAATTAGCCAGTTTGTGGAGAAGTGATAAAATCTTAAGAAGGCTAGAGGCACTGATGATAGCTGCCAATAAAGATACTATTCTAATTATTTCTGGAAATGGTGAAGTTATAGAGCCAGATGATGGTATAGCCGCTGTAGGATCTGGGGCAATGTATGCCTTAGCTGCAGCAAGGGCTCTAAAGAGAAATACAAAACTTTCGCCTGAGGAAATAGTAAGAGAATCGTTAATCATTGCCTCTGAGATTTGTGTTTATACAAATAATAATATCGTTGTCGAATCTATATAACTTCCCTAAAAAGGGGGGACAAAGATGAACAATATGACTCCAAAGGAAATAGTAAAGGAGCTTGACAAATATATTATTGGACAAGATGAAGCTAAGAAAAAGGTGGCAATTGCCTTAAGAAATAGATACCGAAGAAGGATGCTAACTTCGGATATTAAAGATGATATTATGCCTAAAAATATATTAATGATAGGTCCTACAGGTGTAGGAAAGACTGAGATTGCAAGGAGGCTTGCAAAATTAGTTAAAGCTCCTTTTATTAAAGTAGAAGCAACAAAGTTTACTGAAGTTGGCTATGTTGGCCGTGATGTTGATTCAATGATAAGAGACTTGATGGAGGAATCAATTAGAATAGTTAAAGAAGAAAAAATGAATGAAGTAAATGAAAAGGCGTTAGCCTTAGCAAAAGAAAGAGTGTTAAATATACTAGCTCCTCTTCCAAATAAAAAGTCAAATGTAAAAAATCCCTTTGAGTTTATTTTTGGTTTTCAACAGGAGACTAAACCAGTTGAGATAGAAGAAATAGATGAAAATGATTTACAATTAAAAAGAGATCAGATTTTAAAGCAATTGGAAGCTGGTTTGTTAGATGATGTGATAATAGAAATTGAAATCGAAGATAACAATTTAATGCCGGTTGAGATTATTGCAGGATCAAATTTAGAAGGCATGAATATCAATTTCAATGAAATTTTTGGAGACCTTTTTCCTAAAAAGAAAAAAAAGAAAAAAGTCAAAATAAGGGAAGCTATAAGGATATTTTCACAAGAAGAGGCTTCTAAATTAATCGATATGGATTTAGTTATTGAAGAGGCTAAAAGAAGAGCAGAAGAAGATGGGATAGTTTTTATAGATGAGATTGATAAAATAGCAAGTAGGAGTAAAGGCAGCGGACCTGATGTTTCTAGGGAAGGGGTTCAAAGGGACATTTTACCAATAGTTGAGGGAAGCACTGTTAATACAAAGTATGGCCCAATAAAAACTGACTATATATTATTTATAGCAGCTGGAGCCTTCCATGTCTCTAAAGTAACTGATTTGATACCAGAACTTCAGGGAAGATTTCCTGTTAGAGTTGAATTGAAAGACCTAACTAAACAAGATTTCAAAGAAATACTTGTTAAACCTAAAAACGCTATAATAAAGCAATATATTGAATTGTTAAAGGTAGATGGTGTAGAGTTAGAATTTGTGGATGATGGTATTGATGAGATTGCACAGGCAGCCTTTATAATGAATCAGCAACAGGAAAATATAGGTGCTCGAAGGCTTCATACTGTTATTGAAGAAATTTTAGAGGATATATCATTTGAGGCTCCGGATCTTCCAAAAAAAATAATTATAGATAGAGATTATGTAAAAAATAAACTTAAGGATCTATACAAACAACATGATACATCAAAATTTATTATATAAAGAAAGGATGGTAATGAAGATATGGCAACTTTATTAGAGAAGACTAGGGTTTTGAATAAAATATTGCAAAAATCTGCAACAGAACCAGTTGTATTTTCAGACATATGTAAAATTTTAAGCGACGTTATGAATTGCAATGTTTACATTGTAAGTAGAAAGGGCAAAGTTCTTGGATATAGCTTAGTAGATTCCTTTGAATGTGAAATTTTAAAGGAAATTGTAATCAATGAACAAAAATTTCCTGAAGATTACAACAATCAGATTTTAACCATCAATGAAACAAGACCAAATTTAAGAAACGAGGGGATCTGTGTTTTTGATAGATCAAAGGAATGCATCCATGTAAATAAATACACAACTATTGTTCCAATTATAGGTAACAGAGAAAGATTGGGAACTTTATTAATAGCTAGATATGGCTCTGAATTTACCGATGAAGATCTTGTGTTAGCTGAATATAGTGCAGCAATCGTTGGAATGGAAATCATAAGATCAAAACAAGAGGAAATAGAAGAGGAAGCAAGGAAAAAGGCTGTAGTTCAATTGGCTATTGGCACCTTGTCATACTCAGAATTGGAGGCAGTAGAACATATCTTTAATGAATTAGAAGGAAATGAAGGATTATTAGTTGCAAGTAAAATAGCAGATAAGGTAGGTATTACACGTTCTGTTATAGTTAATGCACTAAGAAAATTTGAAAGTGCAGGTGTAATAGAATCACGTTCTTTAGGAATGAAGGGAACGCATATTAAGATATTAAATGACAAGTTATTAGATGAACTTAAAAAATTGAAGAATAGCTAAAAACATATCCCTTGGTGATCAAGGGATATGTTTTTGAGAAAAAATATGTAAAATTAAATATATTTGTGTTGTCAATTTTTTAATTATATGTTATACTACTTAAGGTAATAAATACTCACGCTACTCGATTTTTAAAAGGGTGCCTTAGGGCCTTTTAAAAAAATGAGAGTAGCGGCGGAAAAACCAAATGGAGGTGTATTAAATGTCAGTTATTTCAATGAAACAACTTTTAGAAGCAGGAGTTCACTTTGGTCATCAAACAAGAAGATGGAATCCAAAGATGGCTCAGTATATTTTTACTGAAAGAAATGGAATCTATATTATCGATTTACAAAAAACAGTAAAGAAAATGGAAGAGGCTTATGAGTTTGTAAAGCAGGCTGCTGCTGAAGGTAAGGAAATCCTTTTTGTTGGAACTAAAAAACAAGCTCAGGATTCAATAAAGGAAGAAGCAATAAGATGTGGAATGCACTATGTTAACGAAAGATGGCTTGGCGGTATGCTTACAAACTTCAAGACAATTAAGACAAGAATTGAAAGACTTGAAGAATTAGAAAGAATGGAACAGGACGGAACCTTCGATCTTTTACCAAAGAAGGAAGTAATGAAGCTAAGACATGAAAAGGAAAAATTAGAAAAGAACCTTGGCGGAATTAAGAACATGAAAAGAATTCCTGATGTTCTTTTTGTTGTTGACCCAAGAAAGGAAAAGAACGCAGTTGCAGAAGCAAGAATTTTAGGTATACCAGTTGTAGGAATTGTAGATACTAATTGTGATCCAGATGATGTAGATTATGTAATTCCAGGTAACGATGATGCAATAAGAGCAGTTAAACTTATTGCATCAAAGATTGCAGATGCAGTTATTGAAGGAAGACAAGGAGAACAAATGGCTGAATAATTAAGGTAAGGGATTATTCCCTTACCTTTGACATAATATTAGAATTATTTACATAAGGAGGAATAAATATGCAAATAACCGCTAAAATGGTTAGTGAGCTAAGGGAAAGAACAGGCGCTGGTATGATGGACTGTAAAAAGGCTCTAAATGAAGCAAATGGGGACATGGATAAGGCTATAGAAATATTAAGAGAAAAAGGATTGGCTGCTGCTGCAAAAAAGGCAGGAAGAGTTGCAGCTGAAGGACTAGTTGAAACTTATATTTCTGAGGATGGTAAGAGGGGAGCTATAATAGAATTAAATTGCGAAACTGACTTCGTTGCTAAAAATGTTGACTTTGCTGAGTTAGCTAAGAACATAGCAAAACATGCTGCATATTCTAATGCTAATTCAGTTGAGGAATTACTTGAAGAAAAATTTATTGTTGACAACAATGTAAGCGTTAAAGATGCAATAACTGCACTTATAGCAAAGCTAGGAGAAAATATGACATTTAGAAGATTTGAAAGATTTATTGCTGAGGAAGGAGTTATTTCTGACTATATCCATGGTGGCGGTAGAATAGCTGTTATGGTTCAATTAAAGGGAGGAAACGAAGCAGTTCTTAAGGAAGTAGCGAAGGAACTTGCACTTCAAATAGCTGCAGCAAACCCATTATATCTAAACAAAGAAGATGTTCCAGCAGATGTTATTGAAAAGGAAAAGGAAATTTATAGACAACAGGCATTAAACGAAGGAAAACCAGAAAAAGTTGTTGAAAAGATGGTGGAAGGAAGATTACAAAAATACTATAAAGAAGTTTGCCTTATTGAGCAACTTTGGATAAGGGATCAAGATTTAACAATAAGAAAATATCTTGAAAATAAATCAAAAGAAGCTGGAAATGAAATTACTGTAGTTAAGTTTGCTAGATTTGAAAAGGGCGAAGGTATAGAAAAGAAGGAAGAAAATTTTGCTGAAGAGGTAATGAAGCAAGTTAAAATGTAAAGAGAACACAGCTGTGTTCTCTTTTTTTGAAAAAAGAAGGATTTTTCTAACTTTTGGAGAATTATTATTTTGGAGGTTTGTTATGACAACACCAAAGTATAAAAGGGTAATGTTAAAGTTAAGCGGAGAAGCCTTAGCAGGTAAAAATGGTTATGGATTTGATTTTGAAGTAGTTCAAAGAATTGCACAGGAGATTAAGGAACTTGTTGAAATGGGGGTTCAGGTCGGTGCAGTTGTAGGTGGAGGAAACATTTGGAGGGGTAGATATGGTGCAGGAATGGATAGAACAACTGCAGACTACATGGGAATGCTGGCAACATGTATAAATGCAATGGCCCTTCAAAACATTTTAGAAAACATGGGAGTAGTAACTAGGGTTCAAACAGCAATTGAAATGAGGGAAATAGCAGAGCCCTTTATTAGAAGAAAAGCTGTAAGACATTTAGAGAAGGGAAGAGTGGTAATATTTGCAGCTGGAACAGGTAATCCATATTTTTCAACTGACACTGCAGCAGCATTAAGAGCAGCAGAAATTTGTGCTGAAGTTATATTGTTAGCTAAAAATGTTGATGGAGTATATGATTCTGATCCCAACCTTAATCCAAATGCTCAAAAATTTGACAAATTAACCTTTCAGGAAGTCCTTGAAAGGGATCTAAAAGTAATGGATTCAACAGCAACATCTTTGTGTAAAGATAATAATATACCAATAATTGTTTTTGGCCTTAATACTCCTGGAAATATTAAAAGGGCAGTTTGTGGAGATATGGTAGGAACTTTAGTTTCAAATTCGTAGGGAGGGAAAAGTTATGATTAAGGAAGTTATCAAATCTCATGAAGAAAAAATGAAAAAATCTCTTGAACTTTTAAAACATGAATTGCAAAGCTTAAAGGCAGGAAGAGCAAATCCAGCAATGCTTGATAAAATTACTGTAGATTATTACGGAACACCGACTCACATTTCATCTTTAGCAACTATTACTGTTCCTGAGCCAAGAGTTTTGCTTATACAACCCTGGGATAAGAGTGTTGTAAAAAGTATTGAAAAGGCTATACAAAAATCAGATTTAGGAATAAATCCAGTTGCAGACGGAAATGTTGTAAGATTAGTGATTCCTGAACTTACTGAGGAAACAAGAAAAAATCTTGTTAAAGTTGTTAAAAAACATGGAGAAGATGCTAAAGTAGCAATTAGATCAATTCGTAGAGATGCTAATGAAAAAATAAAAGCCCTCAAAAAAGAAGGAGTTTCAGAGGATGAAATTAAAAGAGCAGAAGATGAAATTCAAAAAATGACAGATAATTTTATAAAAGAAATAGATAAGCTTGTAGAAGCTAAAGAGAAGGAGATTATGACTGTATAATGGAAATGCAAAGATTTTTAGGATATTCATTAAAATATCTTGAAGAACTTTTAAACAGTCAAAATGTCCCTTTTACGGTTAAATACGTATTAGCACCAAACGGAAAGAAATTAGGAGATGAAGTAAGGATTATTAAAATAGATGAAGCTGATACCATTACTATTTATGTATCTTATTTTTAACCCCTCGCTTGAGGGGCATTTTTGCATTAGGAGGTTAAATTATGGAATGGTTGTTTAAAAGAAAAAAAGAAGACAGCTTAATAGATGAAGAAATAGATATGTCAAACCTTCCACAGCATATAGCAATTATAATGGATGGTAATGGTCGTTGGGCAAAGAAAAGGAATCTACCTAGAACGATGGGGCATAAAGCGGGAGTTGAAACGATACGTGAAATCGTTAAAACATGTTCAAAAATAGGAATAAAATATTTAACTTTATATGCCTTTTCAACAGAAAATTGGAAAAGGCCTCAGGATGAGGTAAATACTTTGATGAATTTGCTTGTTGAATATTTAAGAAAAGAAGTGGAAGAGTTAGATAAGAATAATGTTATTATTAATTGGATAGGTGATATATCAAAATTACCACTAATATGTCAGGAGGAATTAAAAAGGGCTAAAGAAAAAACAAAGGACAATGATGGGTTGACTTTAACTTTAGCTTTAAACTATGGAGGAAGGGATGAAATAAAAAGAGCAATTATAAATATAGCAAAGGATGTTAATGCTGGGAAACTTGATGTAGATAGTATCGATGAGAATACAATTTCAGGTTATTTGGATACTGCAAACATTCCTGATCCGGACTTATTAATAAGACCTAGCGGTGAACTTAGGATAAGCAATTTTCTTCTATGGCAAATAGCTTATTCGGAATTATGGTTTTCAGATATATACTGGCCTGACTTTAGTAGCAAACATCTTCTTGAGGCAATAAAAGATTATCAAAAAAGAGAAAGACGTTTTGGATCAATAAAATAAAGAGGGTGAACGAATTGAATACAAGGGTTATTAGTGCAATAGTGGCAATTCCAATATTGATCTTGTTTACAATTGCAGGAGGATATATATTTAAAGCTGGAGTTATGGCTTTGACTGCAATTGCCCTTTACGAATACATATCAGCATATAAAAATACAAATAGCAAGGTCATTACACCAGTTATAATTTTAATTTATTTTCTAAATTTCATATTAGTCTTTTTAAATTATGATTTTGAGCTAAACCTTTTATTGATTATTTTTACAACGCTTTTGAGTATGTCAGTTCCAATTTTCAACAAAAAGTATAACGTTATATCATCATCACTTACTGTTATAGGTGTTTTGTATATTATAGTATTTTTTAATACACTTATACAAATTAGAATTAATAACTATGGTAATCGGCTTATATGGCTAACTTATATTGTCCCATGGGCATGTGATACTTTTGCTTATTATACAGGAAAATTTTTTGGTAAAAGAAAACTTTGCCCAGATGTAAGTCCCAAAAAAACAGTAGAGGGTTCCATAGGGGGCATTTTAGGAAGCATAGTTGGAAGCATGATCTGGTTAAGCTTCAACAGAGAAATTAACATAAGCGTAGCATCAATTATGCTCCTTGCCATCATGGGAGGAATTATATCACAAATAGGGGATCTTTCAGCATCGTTGATTAAAAGACATGTTGGAATAAAGGATTATGGCAACATAATGCCTGGACATGGTGGCGTTTTAGATAGATTTGATAGCATACTATTTGTTGCTCCTTTAGTATATTATTATATAGAAATAATGAAATTTTAGGTTGATATGAAGGTAAATAAAAATATTTATTTTAAATGGATATTCTTGATTGTTATAATTGCTACCATTAAAATTATAGCAACTTATTTTAATCAGCTTTTTATTGCTTTTTTAATAGCTATTATATTACAACCTATGGTATGCAATTCTAAAAAAATCTTAAAAAGTAGAATAGCAGCTGTTATAATTTCATATTTATTTATTATTTTTGTTGCTTTATCGACCACAAAAATAATGTTAAATTTTTCTTATAATGTCATTCTGAATACGTTAAATAATTTACCATCTTATTTTGAAAATATCGATAAAACGATTAGACAATATAACAATAGCTATACGGGCATAAATTTACAAAAAGTGTTAGATTATTTTGATGCATTTATTAATTCATTTAAGCACCAATCAATAAATCTTGTTTACAACACAATAAATGGCTTGACAAGCATTTTATTAATTGTGTTTTTGTCTGCAGTTATTAGTTATGATTTTGATTTGATTTTGAAGTTTTTAAAAAAGTATCTCCCTTTGGAAATTCGATTGGCTGCAAAAAACGTATATAACTTTGTTCAAATGATTATAATTGTTCAACTACAACTTGTTGCTATTTCCTTCATTTTTATGACATTTAGTTTTCTACTGTTAGGTTACAAAAATGCTTTAATTTTGGGGATAGTATGCAGTATTTTGGATATATTACCTATAGTGGGACCAGCTCTATTATTTATTCCAATGATTATAGTAGAATTTTTAGAGCATCACACCATTTCAGCGATAGGATTAATAATAACATATATTCTTAACATTTTTATAAGACAGATTATGGAGGTAAAATTATTAAAAACAAAGTTAAAATTAAGTCCTATAGTGATAATTTTTAATCTTTATCTTGGCTATGTTCTATTTGGATGGTTTGGGGTTATTATAGCTCCAGTGATATATTTATTTGCTTTAGAGTTGTTAACAAATGATAATAAATTTGTGAAAGGAGCAGTAGGATGAGGAGATTATGCATTCTTGGCTCTACAGGTTCGATAGGAACACAGGCACTAGAAATTGTTAGGACAAAAAAAGAAGAATTTAAAATAATTGCTTTGACAGCAAACAGCAATGTAGAATTATTAATCGAACAGGCAAAAGAATTTAAGCCTAGTTATGTTGTTATCGTGGATGAATCGAAAAAGAATTACTTAAAGGATAAACTTGCAAATTTAGAAATAGAGGTTTTAACTGGAATAGAAGGGTTAGAGTATGTTTGTACTTTAAAGGAAGTTGACATAGTCCTTACTGCTGTTGTCGGTATGATTGGTTTAAGGCCAACAGTTCAAGCAATTAGATCCAAAAAAAGAATTGCATTAGCAAATAAAGAAACGATGGTTGTAGCAGGTGAAATAATAAAAAAAGAATTAAAAGAATATAAGGCAGAGATTATTCCAGTAGATAGCGAACATAATGCCATTTTTCAAGCATTACAAGGTAATAAAAAGGATGAAGTTGTAAGGATAATTTTAACGGCATCAGGTGGACCATTCAGAGGTTATAAAAAAGAAGAGTTGAAAGACGTAACACCAGAGTTGGCCATTAAACATCCAAGGTGGAATATGGGCAAAAAAATATCGGTAGATTCAGCAACGCTAATGAATAAAGCCCTTGAAGTAATCGAGGCCCATTGGTTATTTGATATGGATTATGATAAAATAGATGTTATAATTCATCCACAAAGCATTGTTCATTCAATGGTAGAATACATTGATGGCTCAATAATTGCTCAATTAGGAGTTACAGATATGAAATTACCAATAAAATATGCTCTTGAGTATCCTAAAAGGACAAATAGTGTGTCAGGTTATCTTGATCTTAAAGCTGTGGCAAAACTTACCTTTGAAGAGGTAGATACAGAGACATTTGAATGTTTGAAGCTTGGTTATTTAGCTGGTAAAATTGGCGGATCAATGCCAACTGTATTAAATGCTGCAAACGAAGAAGCGGTAAAATTGTTTTTGGAAAGGAAGATTTCCTTCCTTGAAATACCTAAACTACTACAAGCTGCAATGGAAAATCATAAGGTGGAACATAATTTAACGATAGAAAAGATAATAACAATTGAAGAATCAACCAAAAAGTATATTAATGAATTGATTAAATAGGAAGGTGATTAATTTGACAACTTTATTGGCTTCTATATTTGTTTTTGGACTATTAATAACTGCTCATGAATTGGGTCATTTTATTTTGGCTAAGATTAATGGTGTTAAAGTATTAGAATTTTCTATAGGTATGGGACCAAGGCTTTTTAAAATTAAAGGTAAGGAAACTGAATATAGCCTACGTTTACTACCTGTTGGAGGTTATGTTAAGATGCTTGGAGAAGAAGAAGAATGCGATGATCCTCGAGCATTTAGAAAACAAAGTCCATGGAAAAGACTATCTATTTTAATTGCTGGAGCTTTTATGAATTTTATTTTAGCCATTATTCTTTTTATAGTTATATTTTATAATGTTGGTGTCACAACCCTTACTATAGATAGCGTTGTAAGGGACTATCCAGCTTTTAGATCTGGAATAAGGCCTGGAGATAAGATAGTTGCAGTAAATGGCAACAGAATAAATTCATGGAATGAATTTCTGATTTTTATGAATAACAACCAAAATAAAGAATTTGTTCTCACAGTCAAAAGAGATAATATCATAATTGACAAAAAGCTTGAGCCTATTAAAAACCAAGAAGAAAATAGATACATAATAGGAATAACTCCTAAGGTGGAAAAGGGCAAGCTTTTAGTGGCGATATCTTCATCTATAAATGAAACTATAGTATCAATAAAACAAATGTTAATCGTTTTAGGGGGTCTTATAACAAGAAAGGTATCAACTGACAACTTAGGAGGACCAGTGGCTATTATTAAGATGTCGGGTGAAGCAGCAAAAATTGGTATATGGAGTCTTCTATATTTTGCAGGCTTCTTAAGTATAAATTTAGGAATAATGAATTTGATTCCGTTTCCTGCATTAGATGGTGGCTGGGTAGTTATTACATTTATTGAAGGCATAACAGGTAGAAAAATAGATGAAAATAAAATTGGATTAATTAATCTTATAGGTTTTACATTATTAATGTTACTTGCTATAATAATTACTTATAGGGATATATTGAGAATATTTGCTTAGGGTGATGATAATATGAAAAGGAAGAAGACTAAAAAAGTTAAGGTAGGAAATGTTTACATTGGCGGTGACTCACCAGTTACTATTCAATCTATGACAAACACTAAAACTGCAAATATAAAGGATACGATAGAACAAATTAAGTTACTTGAAAAAGCAGGATGCGAAATAATTAGAGTGGCTGTTCCAGATGAGGAATCCGCCCAGGCTATTAAAAAAATTAAAAAGGAAATCAACATCCCATTAGTTGCAGATATCCATTTTGATTATAAATTAGCTATAAAATCTATTGAACACGGAGCAGATAAAATACGAATTAATCCGGGCAATGTCGGTGGAATTGATAAAATTAAAGAAATCATTAAGGCTGCAAAGCATTATAATATTCCTATAAGAGTAGGCGTAAATTCTGGATCCTTAGAAAGGGATATCCTTGAAAAATATAAAAAGCCCTGTGCAGAGGCTTTAGCTGAAAGCGCAATAAGAAACGTAAAATTGTTGGAGGACTTAGATTTTTTTAACATTGTAGTATCAGTAAAATCATCTAATGTATTAGAAACCATAGAGTCTTATAAAATACTTTCAAGAAGTATTGATTATCCATTACATTTAGGAGTAACAGAATCAGGAACATTAATATCAGGAACAGTAAAGTCATCGATTGGAATTGGTCTATTACTTTATGAAGGAATTGGGGATACAATTAGGGTATCATTAACTGATGATCCAGTTAATGAAATTAAAGTGGCAAGAGAAATTTTAAAATCTCTGGGGTTAAGAAAGGGAATTGAAATAGTATCATGCCCAACATGTGGGAGAACCAATATTAATTTGATAGAATTAGCACAGAAAATAACAAGGGAATTAGAAAATTATACAAAACCAATTAAGGTTGCCATTATGGGATGTGCAGTGAACGGACCGGGTGAAGCTAAAGAAGCTGATATTGGAATTGCAGCAGGTAAAGGTGACGCGCTAATATTTAAAAAAGGTGAAATAATAAAAAAGGTTAAGGAATCAGAAATTTTGGAGGAGCTATTAAAAGAAATTGAAAAACTTTAGAAGATATTAATTAATAGGGGGATATTTATGAAAGTATCTTGTATTATTCCGGCCTATAATGAAGAAAAAACGATTGCCTCTATTATTGATACGGTAAAAAGGGTTAATGAAGTTAATGAAATAATAGTTGTTAGCGATGGATCAACTGATGCAACTGCCATTGTAGCGAAGCAAGCTGGAGCTAAGGTTATAGAATTGCAAGAGAATATGGGAAAAGGAGCCGCCGTAAAAATAGGAATTGAAAATGCAAAAAATGATATTGTAATGCTTCTTGATGCTGACCTTATAGGTTTAAATGAACAGCATGTTCTTGATTTATTACTACCTGTATTAAACGATGAAGCTGATATGACTGTAGGGATATTTGTTAATGGACGATTAACAACCGATTTAGCTCAAAAAATCGCCCCTTTTTTATCCGGGCAGAGGGTATTAAAAAAGCATATTTTCAATAATATAGACAACATTGAATTTACAAAATATGGAATAGAAGTAGCCCTTACAAGATATCTGCGAAAAAATAATTTTAGAGTTAAAAATGTAGAACTTCCTGATCTTACCCACATTATGAAGGAAGAAAAATTAGGTTTTAAAGAAGGATTTAAAGCAAGGATGAAAATGTATAGGGATATTATTAAGACATTGAAGATGTAGCAGGATGGTGAAACAGATGCTGAAATCATTAAAAGAAGTAATAAACGATCCACAAATTGAATCTAGTGAATATAATGATATTTACATAAAAAAGATTATGGTAAATAAAAAAGAAGGTAGAATTGATGTTCATTTAAAGACTGCGAAGATGTATGATGATATATTACTTAATAAATTGAAAGTGTTTTTTAAGCAAAAATTAAATATAGACAGCGATATTTTTTTTCACTTGGATACAAATATAATTAATCCTCAAAGCTTTGATAAAGAAACATTTAACAAAATAATTTCTGAGGCCTTTGACGATAATCCTTCAATAGCTTCATTGCTCTTAAATAATGAATTTGAATTTGATGATAAAAATTTAAATATAATAATTGAGAATCAGTTTACTCATAAATTGTTATTAAATAAAAGGGTGGATCATTATTTAAGTAATTATATTAAAAGGTTTTATAATTTAGCTATAAGCATAAATTTTAAACTTAAAGAAATTAATTTAGAAGAATATAACAATAAAAAAGCTGAGGAAGAAAAAGAACTAATCGTTACGTTCTTAAATGAAAAAAGTATTGAAAAAGAAGAAGCGAGTGAAAATGATTCAAAAAATATAAATAATAATTTAGACAAGGAAAATAGTAACATAATTATGGGTAAACAAATAAACCAAGATGTAGTAAAAATAATTTCTATAAATGAAACATCAGAACTTGTTGCTATTAGTGGAGAGATATTTAATATTGACTCTAAAGAAACTAAAACAGGTAAAATAATTCTCACAATTTATGTTACAGACTATACATCTTCAATTGCAGTTAAATTATTTGCAAACAATAAAAAAGCTGATGAAATAAAAAACAAAATAAGCAATGGCATGTTTATAAAAGTATTTGGCGAAGTTTCTAATGATCCTTTTTTAAAGGAATTGGTTATTATAGCAAAATCAATAGAAAAATTAGACGTGCCTAAACGTATGGATAATGCTCTTGAAAAGAGGGTTGAGCTACATCTTCATACTCAAATGAGTGCAATGGATGGAGTAGCATCTGCAAAATCTTTAATTAAAAGAGCTAAGGAGTGGGGACATAAAGCCATTGCTATAACTGACCATGGGGTTGTTCAGGCTTTCCCAGAAGCAATGGATGCAGCTTCTGATACAGGAGTTAAGGTAATATACGGGGTTGAAGGATATTTGGTTAATGATGGTGAACCGCTAATATTAAGACCAGGTAAACAAGAACTAAATACTACTTTCGTAGTTTTTGATATAGAAACAACAGGATTTAATCCAATAAGGGATGAAATAATAGAAATAGGTGCAGTAAAAGTAAAGGATTTTAAAATTATTGATAGGTTTTCAGCTCTTATAAACCCTCAAAAAATAATTTCTAATGAGATTATTAAATTAACGGGTATTACAAATGAAATGCTCATAGACAAACCTAAAATCGATGTAGTTTTACCTAAGTTTCTTGAATTCATTGGTGATGCTCCGGTTGTAGCCCATAACGCAAAGTTTGATACAGGTTTTATCCGAGAAAAATCAAAAAACTTAAACCTTAATTTTGAAAATACGATCATTGATACATTGACCTTATCAAGATGGTTGTTACCCGATTTAAAAAAACATAAATTAAATGTTGTTGCAGAACATTTAGGGGTTACCTTAGAAAATCATCATAGAGCCGTCGATGATGCAGAAGCCACTGCAAATATATTTATAAAATTTTTAAATATGTTAAAAGAAAAAGGCGCAAATACAATAGAAGATATAAATAAATTATATATTTCAAGTTTTGACTATAAAAAGGCGGATTCTTATCATATAACAATACTTGCTAAAAATTATATAGGTTTAAAAAATTTATATAAAATTATATCTTATTCTCATTTGGAGTTTTTTCACAAAAGGCCAAGAATTCCAAAAAGCCTTTTAGAAAGCATGAGGGATGGACTTATCATAGGAAGTGCCTGTGAGTCAGGAGAGGTTTTTCAAGCACTTTTAAATGGTGCAAATGAACAGGAATTAGAAAAAATTGTAAAATTTTATGACTATCTCGAGATTCAACCAAGACAAAACAATTATTTTTTAATTGAAAATGGCAAAATTGAAACTGAGGAGGATTTATTGGAATTAAATAAAAAGATTGTTAAACTTGGTGAAGAATACGGCAAACTGGTAGTGGCAACTGGAGATGTTCATTTTCTTGATCCTCAGGATGAATACTTTAGAAGGATACTGATGTATGGGCAAGGTTATAACGATGCTGATAATCAGGCACCTTTATATTTTAAAACTACTGAAGAGATGCTGGAAGAATTCAGTTATTTAGGAGAAGAAAAAGCTTATGAAGTTGTAGTAAAAAATACGAATAAAATCGCAGATGAAGTGGAGGTTATAAAACCTATACCAGAAGAAACATTCCCACCTAAAATAGACGGGGCAGAGGAAGAAATTAGAAGAATGACATTGAATAAAGCCCACTTAATATATGGTGAAAATCTTCCAGATGTTGTTCAAAAGCGATTAGATAAGGAATTAAATTCAATAATAAATAATGGCTATGCTGTAATGTATTTGATCGCACATAAATTGGTTAAAAAGTCCCTTGATGATGGATACCTTGTTGGTTCAAGAGGTTCTGTTGGCTCATCCTTTGTTGCCACTATGTGCGATATAACAGAAGTTAATCCTTTACCTCCACATTATGTATGTCCTAATTGCAAGCATTCTGAGTTTTTCCTTGATGGAAGCATTGGTTCTGGTGCTGACCTGCCTGATAAAAAATGTCCAAAATGTGGTTATGATTATAATAAAGACGGGCATGATATACCATTTGAGGTTTTTTTGGGTTTTGAAGGAGATAAGGAACCAGATATAGATTTAAACTTTTCAGGGGAATATCAGCCTGTTGCCCATAAATATACTGAAGAGCTTTTTGGTAAAGGTCATGTTTTTAGAGCAGGAACGATTGGAACTATTGCTGAAAAAACGGCATATGGTTTTGTAAAAAATTATCTTGAGGAACATAATTTAAGGGTATCCCAAGCAGAAATAGAAAGGCTTGTTAAAGGCTGCACAGGGGTTAAAAGAACCACAGGACAACATCCGGGAGGGGTTATGGTTGTTCCAAGGGATAAGGAGATTTTTGAATTTACACCAATTCAAAAACCTGCAGATGACGTAGATTCTGATGTAATAACTACACATTTTGATTATCATTCTATTAGTGGTAGATTGTTAAAACTTGATATACTTGGACATGATGATCCAACGGTTTTAAGAATGCTTCAGGATTTAACGGGGATAGATCCAAGGAAAATACCCCTTGGTGACCCAAACGTATTAAAACTTTTTACATCAACTGAACCTTTGGGCATTAAACCTGAAGATTTAAACTGTGATGTTGGAACTTTAGGTTTACCTGAATTTGGAACGAAGTTTGTTAGGCAAATGCTTATCGATACGCAGCCTAAAACGTTCGCAGAACTTGTAAGAATTTCAGGATTATCACATGGAACAGACGTTTGGCTAAATAATGCTCAGGATATAATAAGAAATGGATATGCAACATTAAAGGAAGTTATATCAACAAGAGACGATATAATGCTTTATTTAATCTATAAGGGACTTAATCCAAAACTAGCATTTAATATTATGGAAAGAGTAAGAAAGGGTAAGGGTCTAAAAGAAGAAGATATAGAAGAAATGAAAAAACACGATGTTCCACAGTGGTATATTGATTCCTGTAATAAAATAAAATATATGTTTCCTAAGGGACACGCTGTAGCATATGTTATGATGGCTGTTAGAATTGCATATTTTAAAGTATATTATCCTGAAGCCTTTTACGCAACATATTTTACTGTTAGGGCTGATGATTTTGATGCTGAATTAATAGTGAAGGGAGAAAAGGCGATAAGAAATAAGATTAAAGAAATAGAAAATTTAGGAAACAATGCAACTCAAAAGGATAAAGGACTTTTAACAGTCTTAGAGATAGCCCTTGAAATGTATTTAAGAGGATTTAAATTTATTCCAGTTGATCTTTACAAATCAGATTCTGTAAAGTTTTTAATTACAAAAGAAGGGATATTGCCGCCATTTAAAGCACTACAAGGTGTGGGTGAAGCTGCAGCAAGATCTATTGTAGAAGCAAGACAGGAAGGACCTTTTCTGTCAAAGGAAGATTTGAGATTAAGAAGCAAAGTATCTAAAACAGTAATTGAGATACTTGAAAAGCATGGATGCCTAAAAGATTTGCCTGAAACTAACCAATTATCTATGTTTTAACTTGCAAAGTATTTATTGTAATGTTATAATTGAATTTAGATGTTAATGAATTTGTAGGCAAAGAGTGGGAAATTCCCACTCTTTGTGTTTATGTATATCTTGAACTGCTTTAACAAAAACTACTAAAAAAGAAAGGTGGTTTTTATGAATGTTAAAAAGATAATCGAAATAGTTACAAATATTGCTAGGCCGATAGTAGAAAAATTTAATTTAGAATTAGTTGATGTAGATTTTGTTAAAGAAAATAATGAATGGTTTTTGAGGGTTTTTATAGACAAGGAAGGTGGAATAACAATTGATGATTGCACAAATGTAAGCAGAATTTTAAGTGACAAATTAGATGAAGTTGATCCAATTAGTGTTAGCTATTATTTAGAAGTATCCTCACCAGGTATAAATAGACCTTTGAAAAAGGAAGAAGATTTTATAAGATTTAAGGGTAGAAAAATCAAATTGAAATTATTTAAGGAGATTGATGACAAAAAAATAATAAAAGGTATATTGCTAGGGATTAAAGAAAACAAAGTAATAGTCAATTTGAAAGATAAAGAAATAGAAATTGATTTTAACAATATATCAAGTGCTAATCTAGATGAATAAGGAGGGGTAAACTTGAATACGGTGGAACTTATTGAAGCGTTAAATGAAATTGCAAAGGAAAAAGGAATTGACAAGGATTATATTTTTACAGCTCTAGAATCTGCTTTGGTTTCTGCCTATAAGAAAAACTATGGAACTGCCCAAAACGTTAAGGTGGTTATAAATAGAGAAAATGGAGACATTCACGTTTATGCTCAAAAAAAGGTTGTTGATGATGTAAAAAACAGCCTTCTTGAAATCAGTTTAGAAGATGCAAAAAACATTAACCCTATATATAAATTAGATGACATTGTTGATATAGAAGTAACTCCAAAGGATTTTGGAAGAGTCGCAGCTCAAACAGCTAAACAAAGCGTTATACAAAAAATTAAGGAAGCAGAAAGGGAGATACTTTATAAAGAATTTGTTGAAAAGGAAAACGATTTAATCACAGGAATGGTCCAAAGAAAGGAAAAAACAAAGGAAGGAAATAAATATAATGTTATAGTTGAGATAGGAAGATGGGAAACAGTTTTGCCACCTTCTGAACAGATGCCAAATGATGCTTACAATCAGGGTGACAGATTGAAATTTTACATAACTGAAGTAAGAAAAACAGGTAAAGGGCCGGATGTTGTTATTTCAAGAACTCACCCAGGGCTTGTAAAAAGGTTATTTGAATTGGAAGTTCCAGAGATATTCAATGGAGTTGTAGAAATTAAAAGTATAGCTAGGGAGGCAGGTTCAAGAACAAAAATTGCAGTTCATTCAAGGGATGAAAACGTGGATCCTACAGGGGCTTGCGTTGGTCCTAAAGGAATTAGAGTTCAAAATGTTGTAAATGAATTAAATGGAGAAAAAATCGATATAGTAAAATGGAGTAAGGATCCAGCAGAGTTTATTGCCAATGCCTTAAGTCCTGCTAAGGTAATAAGTGTTGAAGTCAACGAAGATGATAGAAGTGCAAAGGTAATTGTTCCAGACTATCAATTATCTTTAGCGATAGGTAAAGAAGGACAAAATGCAAGATTAGCTGCTAAGCTTACTGGATGGAAGATCGATATTAAGAGTGAATCCCAGGCTAAAATTGATTAGATAGGGGAGTGATTAAATGAAGGTTAAAAAAATCCCTATGAGAATGTGCCTAGGATGTCAAGAAATGAAACCTAAGAAGGAATTAATAAGAGTTGTTAGAAGTCCTGAAGGAGATATAAGCATAGATATGACGGGTAAGAAGGCAGGAAGAGGGGCATATATTTGTAAAGATATTAACTGCTTAGAAAAGGCTATCAAAGCAAAACGGTTTGAGAAGGCGTTAGAGGTTAAAATCTCCGAAGAAATATATCAAAAGCTGCGGGAGGAACTAAAAAATGAAGGATAATCTTTATTCCTTTATTGGCCTTATGCAGAAGGCTGGAAAACTTTCTTCGGGAGATGATGCAGTAGAAATAGAAATAAAAAAGAAAAAGGCTATGTTAGTTATAATCGCTGAGGATGCAAGTGAAAATACCAAAAAGAAATTTATAAATATGTGTGAATATAGAAATATTCCGTATGTCATTTTTGGAGAAAAAGATGGTTTAGGTTATGCAATAGGTAAATCATCACGATCAGTAATCGCTATAAAGGATAAAAATTTTGCACAAGGATTTTTAAAGAAGATTGATAACCAGAATAATGGGGGTGAAGCTTTTGTCAATAATTAGAGTTTATGAATTAGCAAAACAGCTTAATATGACTAGCAAAGAGGTTATAGAGTTACTGAAAAAAGAGTTTGATATAGAAGTTAAAAATCATTTAAGTTCTATAGAGGGTGAAGAAGCTAAAATAATAATGGAATATGTTGAGGAAATAAAAAATAAGGGTAGCAAGAATGAAGACACAAATCAGAATAAAGAAAAAAATGAAGAAAAAAATATTGCGAAACATGAAGATGACAAATTTGATGATCTAGATGTTGACGATGATTTTAAGAAAAACGAAAAGATAAGAAAGAAAGTTAGAAATGAGAAAATTAAAAGGCATTTAGGAAAAGAAAACAAAAAGCAAGAAGAACAAATAGAAGATATTGGAATAGTGACAATTCCAGAAAGTGTAAGGGTAAGTGAGTTTGCTGAGAGGATTAAAAAACCAGCAACAGAAATACTTAAAAAATTAATTTTAATGGGTGTATTCGTAACTATAAATCAAGAAATCAGTTTTGAGGTAGCTGAAAAAATTGCAGAACAATACAATATTTTATTAGAAAAGGAAGTTAAACAGGAAAGGGAAGAAGTTTTAATTAACGATTTTGAAGATAAAGAAGAGGATTTGATGCCAAGACCTCCAGTAGTTACAGTTATGGGACATGTTGACCATGGAAAGACATCTCTTCTTGATGCTATAAGACACTCAAAGGTAGTAGAAACAGAAGCAGGTGGAATTACTCAACATATTGGTGCTTATACCGTAGATATAAATGATAAGAAGATAGTATTTTTGGATACTCCAGGTCACGAAGCTTTTACTGCAATGAGGGCAAGAGGTGCTCAAGTCACAGATATTGCAATATTAGTTGTTGCTGCTGATGATGGTGTAATGCCCCAAACTATTGAAGCTATTAATCATGCTAAGGCAGCTAATGTTCCAATTATCGTAGCAATTAATAAGATTGATAAAAGTTCAGCAAATCCAGATAGAGTAAAACAGGAATTAACAGAATATGGATTGATAGCTGAAGAATGGGGTGGAGATACGATTTGTGTTCCTGTATCTGCAAAGACTAAACAAGGAATTGATACATTATTGGAAATGATACTTTTAGTTGCTGAAATGCAGGAATTAAAGGCTAATCCAAACAGACCTGCTAAAGGAACAATAATAGAAGCAAAATTAGATAAAGGAAGAGGACCTGTTGCTACGGTAATTGTTCAAAAGGGAACATTAAAGGTTGGAGATAGTATCATTGCAGGAACAACATATGGAAAGGTTAGGGCTCTTATAGATGATAAAGGAAGAAAGGTAAAATCTGCAGGTCCATCTATCCCAGTTGAAATTTTAGGCCTTGCAGAAGTTCCAAATGCAGGAGATATACTTTATGCTGTTTCTGATGAAAAAACTGCAAGACAAATTTCTGAAATGAGAAAGGAAAAAGAAAGACAACAATATTTTGCCTCCAGCAGCAAAATTACATTGCAAGATCTCTTTAGTCAGATTCAGGAAGGAAAGGTTAAAGAATTAAATATAATTGTTAAGGCTGATGTTCAAGGTTCTGTTGAAGCTCTAAAACAAGCATTAGAGAAATTAACTAATGATGAGGTTAAGGTGAGGGTAATACATGGTGGTGTTGGAGCAATCACAGAGTCTGACATTACATTAGCATCAGCTTCAAATGCGATAATAATTGGATTTAATGTAAGGCCTAATAATATGGCGATGCAACTTGCTGAAAGGGAAAAGGTTGAAGTTAAAACTTATAGAATTATTTATGAAGCTATTGATGATATACAGGCTGCAATGAAGGGTATGCTTGAACCTGAATACAAAGAAGTAATAACAGCTAGACTTTCCGTAAGACAAACATTTAAGGCATCAAATATTGGAACAATCGCTGGATGCTATGTAGAGGATGGAAAGGTGAATAGAAATAATAGCATAAGAGTAATAAGAAATGGTGTTGTAATATATGAAGGCAAGATAGCCTCACTAAAGAGATTTAAAGATGATGTTAGAGAAGTTGCTGCTGGATATGAATGTGGTTTAACGATTGAAAGATTCAACGACATTAAAGAAGGCGATATTTTAGAAACATACACAATAGAAGAAGTAAAAAGAGCTTAAGAGGTGTTGCAAATGGCAGTTGAAAGAACTTCACGATTATCAGAGGAGATAAAACGAATAGTAGGAGATATCATTCAAAATGAATTGAAGGATCCCAGGATCCCAATGTTAACTTCGATTACCGACGTTGAAGTAACAAAGGATTTAAGATATGCAAAGGTCTATGTAAGTGTTTTTGGTTCTGAGGACGAGAAATTAAAATGTCTTGAAGGTTTAAAAAATGCAGCAGGTTTTATAAGGAAAGAAGTTGGAAGAAAAATTAAAGCAAGATATACGCCTGAGATATTATTTGAGTTGGATCGTTCAATAGAATATGGTATGCATATAACTAAGATGCTTCAGGAGATGAAAAATAATGATTCTGAATAAAATAGGAGATATAATAAAACGAAATAAAAGTTTTGCAGTTGTATCTCATATTATTCCCGATGGTGATGCAATAGGATCGACTTTGGGGTTATATAATTTTCTTTCTGAGATTGGAAAGGATGTTGATGTCTTTAATCCAGACAAATTGCCTTCAAAGTTCAATTTTTTACCAGGTTTTTTTGATGTTAAAGATACATTAGTTAAAAGACACTATGACTGTATTTTTGTTCTCGATTGCAGTGATAAAGATAGGTTAGGACCCCTAGTAGAATTATTAAATATGGCAGATGTAGTCATTAATATAGATCATCATATATCAAACGATTTATTTGCTGATATTAATTATGTTGATACTAATGCAGGAGCCGTTGGTGAAATTATATACAATTT
Source organism: Caloramator sp. CAR-1 (assembly GCF_030546345.1). Classification (NCBI taxonomy): domain Bacteria; kingdom Bacillati; phylum Bacillota; class Clostridia; order Eubacteriales; family Clostridiaceae; genus Caloramator; species Caloramator sp. CAR-1. The sequence goes on along the minus strand of NZ_JAUONW010000010.1, from coordinate 5,259 downwards.
AATTCGAATTAATGGTTTTGAGATTTCGCACAATACTGCAATGTGCCTTTATACTTCAATAGTAACTGATACAGGAGGCTTTAAATATAGCAATACTACTTCAATGACATTAAACATTGCAGGTGATCTCATTAATACAGGAATAGATTTTCCAGAAATCAATAGAATACTTTTTGACTCCTTAACAGCTCAACAGGTAAAATTATTATCTAGGGTAACCTCAACCCTTGAACTTTATAATAACAATTCAATTGCGATGCTGCATGTGACAAAAGATATGATGGAGGAATGTGGTGCTAATGAGAACGATGCCTCAGAAATGGTAAATTATGCAAGGGATATAGATACCGTTGAGGTGGGAGTTTTTATTAAGGAAGTTGAAAAAGGAAAATTTAGAGTAAGTTTGAGATCAAAAAACAAGATTGATGTCAGGATTATTGCTGAAAAATTCAATGGTGGAGGTCATATAAGGGCAGCCGGGTGCACAGTATACGGAGATTTGGATGAAGTTAAGAATAAGGTATTAAATGAAATTATAAACCATTGGATGTGATACGGTGGATGGAGTAATTAATATACTAAAGCCTCCTGGTATGACTTCCCACGACGTTGTTGATTATTTAAGAAGAATTATTAAAATTAAAAGAATTGGTCATACAGGGACGTTAGATCCAGGAGCTGCAGGGGTATTACCTGTTTGTATTGGAAAAGCAACTAAAATAGTTGAGTTTTTAACAAGGGATACAAAGGAATATATATGTGAGTTGACTTTAGGAAATGCTACTGACACCTATGATAAATACGGCAATTTTCTTTACGAAGATATTGATTGTAGTTTTATAAACTTTAATGATCTAAACAAAGCTATCAAGAAATTTATTGGAGAAATTGAACAAAAACCACCAAAGTTTTCAGCTATAAAAATTAACGGCAAAAGGGCATATGATCTTGCGAGGGAAGGACTAGACTTTGATATTCCATCAAGGAAAGTTACAATATACAATATTGAGGTATTAAGCTTTAATTCTCCTAAGGCACTTTTAAAAGTTGAATGTTCAAAGGGAACCTATATAAGATCCTTATGTAACGATATAGGAGAAGAGCTTAAGGTTAAAGGGTATATGAGCTTTCTTTTAAGAACTAGAACGGGTAAATTTAATATAAAAAATGCAGTCCCTTTAGATATAATAAACAAGGATAATTATCATAAATATGTAAATAAAATGGAGGATGCATTAGAATTACCAAGATATGATGTAGGTTTAGATTATAAAAAAATGATTTTAAACGGTAACAAAATTAAAATAAAAGATGACTTGGCAAGTCAATTAGTTAAAATATACTGTCAAAGTGAGTTTTTAGGAATCGGTAAGATTGAAGACAAAACTTTAAAAATAGAAAAACTATTAATTTAAGGTGTTGACATATGATTATCTTTGAGGGTAAATATAATGAGATATTTATTAATAGAAAAACAGTTATTGCTTTGGGAACTTTTGATGGTATACATTTTGGACACAGAAAAATAATTGAAGGTGCCGTAAAAGAAGCTAAGACAAATAATTTAAATAGTGCTGTTTTAACTTTTAAAAAACCTGTTTTTTCTTATTTTAATAAAAATGCAACTAATTATCTGATTAATCCAATAGATATAAAAACTGAAATCATAAGTAGCTTAGGTGTTGATTACCTAATATATGTTGATTTGGAGGATGGATTTATTAATTTACCTCCGGAACAGTTTTTGGAATATCTTAAACATAATTTAAACGCAGAAATTATAGTTTGTGGTTATAATTATACCTTTGGGAAAAATGCCCAGGGTGATATAGAATACTTAAAGGAAAATTCTGAAAAATATAATATTAATGTTATAGTTTTTGAAGAAATTTTAATGGAGAACCTAAGGGTTTCAAGTAGCTTAATTAGAGAATGTTTATTGTCGGGAGATGTTGAACTTGCAAATAAATTATTAGGATATAATTACTATTTAAAGGGAAGAGTTATTAGGGGTAAGAGCCTTGCATCAAGACTTGGATTTGCAACGGCAAATATTATTGTCGATAGGAATCTTTGTTTAAAAAATGGTGTTTACATAACACTTACCCATTATGAAGGCAATAGTTATCCTTCTATAACCAATATAGGATATAATCCAACCTTTGGACAAAAACAAAGGGTATGTGAGACACATATATTGAAGTTTGAAAAAAACATATACGATAAAATTATAAAAATAGAATTCATGAAATATTTGAGGGAAGAAAGAAAATTTAATAGTATTTTTGATTTGCAGTCAAGGATAAAAAAAGATATTAAGCTAGCGGAAAATTATTTCAAGATATAATATTTACAACTCTTATGATATCTGCTAAAATATAGTTTGTAACCTGTGCTGGGATTAACGTAGCTCCGGCGTATTCTCAGCATGAGGCGATTATAAATTTATGGAGGTGTAATAAATGGATAAGGCAAGAAAGCAAGAGCTTATAGCTAAGTTTCAAAGACATGAAGGAGATACAGGATCTCCAGAAGTTCAAATTGCGTTATTAACAGAAAGAATTAATCATCTAACAGAGCATTTAAAGGTTCACAAGAAGGATCATCATTCAAGAAGAGGCCTTTTAAAGATGGTAGGTCAAAGAAGAGGACTTTTAAACTACCTTATGGAAAATGATATCGAAAGATACAGAAAAATTATTGAAGAATTAGGAATAAGAAAATAATAGAGCGGATTTACCGCTCTATTATTTTAAATACTTTTTTTACTAAATTATAGTTTAAAAATGAAATAAATAGTAAAAATAAAATTAGAGAGAAATGAAGGGAGGTAAAATAATGCATCATGTTTTTGAAAAAGAAGTTGCGGGAAGGACATTTAAAGCGGATATAGGAAAGTATGCCCTACTTTCTAATGGAGCTGTTTTGCTAAGCTATGGGGATACAGTTATATTAGCAACTGCAAATGCTTCCCCAGAACCTAAAGAAGGAATTGATTTTTTCCCGCTAAGTGTAGATTATGAAGAAAGACTTTATGCTATAGGTAAAATTCCAGGAGGTTTTATAAAAAGGGAAGGTAAGCCTACTGAAAAGGCTATATTATCTGCAAGAGCAATTGACAGACCAATAAGGCCTTTATTCCCCAAGGGATATAGAAATGATGTTCAAATTATTTGCACAGTTTTGTCGGTAGACCCTGATAATCCACCAGAAATAGTTGCTATGAATGCTGCATCTTTAGCTCTGTGCATATCTGATATACCCTTTGAAGGCCCGGTATCTTCGGTTTTAATTGGAAGGGTTGATGGAAAACTTATTGTAAATCCAACGGCTGAAGAAAGGGAGAAAAGCGATTTACACTTAATCGTTTCAGCAACTAAAGAAAGGGTTATGATGATCGAAGCTGGAGCAAAGGAAGTAACTGAAGAGGATATGTTTGAAGCAATAATGTTTGGATTTAAGGCTTGCCAAGAAATAAATGATTTCCAAGCAGAAATAGCTGAAAAAATAGGCAAAGAAAAAGTTATTCCTGAACTTTATAAAGTTCCAGATGAAATTGAAAATGCTGTAAGGGAATATGCAACAGATAAATTGTGGGAAGCGATGCAACATACCGATAGAGTAGAAAGACAAGACCATGTTGACAAAGTTAAAGAAGAGGTGTTTGAACATTTTGCAGAAATTTTCCCAGAATGTGAAAAGGATATTGACGATGTAATGTATAGAATAATGAAGGAACATGTTCGTAAGATGATATTGGAGGAAAAAAGAAGACCTGACGGAAGAAGCTTTGAAGAAATAAGACCTCTATATTGTGATGTAGGCATTTTACCAAGAACGCATGGTTCAGGATTATTCCAAAGAGGGCAAACACAAGTTTTAACTGTTGCAACATTAGGTGCATTAGGAGATGTGCAAATACTTGATGGCCTTGGCGATGAGGAGTTTAAAAGATACATGCATCATTATAATTTCCCACCATATTCAACAGGCGAAGTGAAATTCTTAAGGGGGCCTGGACGAAGGGAAATAGGACATGGTGCCTTAGCAGAAAGAGCTCTTGAACCAGTTATCCCAAGCGAAGAAGAATTTCCATATACAATTAGATTGGTGTCAGAAGTTTTAAGTTCAAATGGGTCAACTTCTCAAGCTAGCGTATGCGGAAGCACTTTAGCCTTAATGGATGCTGGAGTTCCTATTAAAAGACCAGTTGCTGGAATTGCAATGGGCCTTGTAACAAGTGAGGATTTATCTCAGGCGGAGATTTTGACAGATATTCAAGGGATAGAAGATTTCTTTGGAGATATGGATTTTAAGGTTGCAGGAACAGAGAAGGGGATAACAGCTATACAAGTTGATACAAAGATTAAGGGATTACCTGAAGAAATAATTAAAAAAGCTATTTATCAAGCAAGAAAAGCAAGACTAGAGATTTTAAAAGTGATGCTTGAAAGGATTCCACAGCCAAGAAAAGAATTATCCAAATATGCTCCAAGAATAATTAGCATGGTTATTGATCCTGAGAAAATAAGGGATGTGATAGGACCTGGTGGAAAAACTATAAACAAAATTATAGCAGAAACAGGAGTTAAAATCGATATAGAAGAGGATGGTCGTTTATACATAAGTTGCCCAGATCCAGAAAAGGGCAAACTTGCTCAAAAGATGATCGAAGGAATAACAAGAGATGTAGAAGTTGGTGAAGTTTATCTTGGTAGAGTTAACAGAATAACTCCATTTGGTGCCTTTGTAGAAATATTACCAGGAAAAGAAGGACTTTGTCATATTTCTAAGTTAGCACATGAAAGAGTAAATAAAGTTGAAGATGTAGTAAATGTAGGAGATGAAATTTTAGTAAAGGTAACTGAAATAGATAATTTAGGTAGGATAAACCTATCAAGAAAGGATGCTATTCCCAAACCAGAAGAACAAAATAATTCTAATCAATAAAAAGGGCTTTTAAAAAGCCTTTTTTTAATTCATAAACCCATAGTGTAAAATTATTGTAGGACGAAAAAGGACAAAAAATTTAAAAGAGACAACCCCTGTGGTAAAATAAAAAGTGGAAAAAACACAAATCAATAAGGGGGTGTCTCTTTTGAATAATATTATACAACATGATATTATACAACAACATTTAATAAATTTCACTACTAAATTAATAAAAAATGTAGAAGAAATGCTGTCAAAAGAATGGGATTTTACAAAACTTGTTGAGGTAGTTAAAGAATCGACTGATGAACTTGGAAGGAATATAAT
>NZ_JAUONW010000001.1:0-11975 GCF_030546345.1 Caloramator sp. CAR-1 | reverse complement strand
TTTATTATATTCCTTCCAAGTTCATCAGTCGATTCTTTAACTACCTCAACAAGTTTTGTAAAATCCCATTCTTTTGACAGCATTTCTTCTACATTTTTTATTAATTTAGTAGTGAAATTTATTAAATGTTGTTGTATAATATCATGTTGTATAATATTATTCAAAAGAGACACCCCCTTATTGATTTGTGTTTTTTCCACTTTTTATTTTACCACAGGGGTTGTCTCTTTTAAATTTTTTGTCCTTTTTCGTCCTACAATAATTTTACACTATGAGGTTAAGGTGAATATGTTTATGATTATGGAAAAATCGAAAAACAGGGAAATACTACTTGTAGATGACTCAAACCTGATACAAGTTTCTTTAAAAGAAATTCTTCAAATGGAAGGATATTCCGTTGAGTTAGCTTCAAATGTGGATGAAGCTATAGCTACGATAAAAAGAAAAAATGGCCAGTTTCATCTTATTATTCTTGACGTTCATATGCCCAATAAAGATGGATTTTATTTGGTAGAACTTCTAAGGAAAGATGAAGAGTTTAAAAATTATAAGAACGTTCCAATTATGATGTTAACTTCTGATGCTACAATGGTTACGGTTAAGAAGGCTATAGAAAAGGGAGTTAATGATTATCTCAATAAACCCTTTAAAACATCTGAAATTTTAAAGAGGGTGGAAAAATTAATATTAGATAAAAAAGAAACAAATCATAAAAAGTTAATTGATGCTCTACAAGATGAAATAGAAAGGGCTAAAAGAGGAAATTATAATTTGACTTTAATTATTGCTAGCTGTGAAAGTGAAAAAGATGTAAAGATCAGCGAAATCATAAAGAATATATCAGACAGATTAAGGAAAGTAGACACCGTCCTTGAACTTGGAAATTCAACTTTTTGTGCGATATTGCCCTTTACCGGGTTAAATGGAGCGCAGGTGGTAATCGATAGGATAAAGGAATATCTTATTGGAAAGTGGTATATTGGAATATCCGAATATCCATCCGAGGCAAAAGATGCCCTTGAATTATATAAATTGGCTAAAGAAAAAATAACAAGGGAAATAAGCCAAGAAATAAATAAGATAGAAGAAGAAAAGGCATAAGCTTACAAAAATTGTTATTGAATTATTTCTTTAAATATAGTATAATCTATAAGTGCCATATGGAGAGATGTCCGAGAGGTCGAAGGAGCACGACTGGAAATCGTGTGAACCCCTATAAAGGGTTCCGCGGGTTCGAATCCCGCTCTCTCCGCCATGGCCGTGCTAGACGGGGAGGTAGCGGTGCCCTGTAACCTGCAATCCGCTATAGCAGGGTTGAATCCCTTGCTGAGGTACCTGCCTGTGGGGACTGCCCCTGGCAAGTGGTGTTGATAACTGGGTCCTATGCAACAGAAACCTGTGAACCCCGCCAGGTCCGGGAGGAAGCAACGGTAAGCAGGCACTTCTGTGTGCCATGGGGAAGCCTGGTTGGAGCTAACTACCAGGGTAACGCCTGTAGGTTTATATCAAGGCAAGGTGCACGGCCTTAAAGATCTGGATTGCCAGGTCTTTTTTTATATACAGACATCAAGCTGGTGCTAAGTCACCAGCTTAATTTTTAAAGGAGCTGATTTTATGAGAATTGCTCTTTATAGAAAATGGAGACCTCAAAACTTTGATGAAGTTGTCGGACAGGAGCCTATTATTAAAACTTTAAAAAATCAAATAAAAGCTGGACATATATCGCATGCTTATCTTTTTTCAGGAACTAGAGGAACAGGCAAAACATCGACAGCAAGAATATTTGCAAAGGCTATAAACTGTTTAAATCCAATAGATGGGAATCCATGTAATGAGTGTGAAATATGCTCAGGTATAAACAAAGGAACATTGCTTGATTTTATTGAAATAGATGCTGCATCTAACAATAGAGTTGAGAATGCCAGGGATCTTATCGATACTGTTTCAATTCCTCCTTCAAAGGCAAAATACAAGGTATATATAATAGACGAAGTTCATATGCTGTCAACTCATGCCTTTAATGCTCTTTTAAAAACCTTAGAGGAACCCCCTGAATATGCCGTATTTATATTAGCTACAACAGACCCTCAAAAGGTTCCAGTAACTATTTTATCAAGATGCCAGAGGTTTAATTTTAAAAGAATTAAAAAGGATGAGATTAAGGAAAGGCTAAAGCTTATTGTAAACGAAATTGGAGTAGAAATTGAAGAAAATGTTTTGGATCTTATAGCTTCATATTCTGATGGTGCATTAAGAGATGCCTTGTCTTTACTTGATCAATTGGTTTCTACAGTAAGCGGCAAAATAGATTATGAAAGCGTTATATCAATACTAGGTTTAACATCAAAGGAAAATATTTTTAAACTTGTTGATTTGATAATTGAAAAGGATATTCAAAATTCACTGAAACTTGTAGATAAAATTATATTAGAAGGTAAGGATATAAATAATTTTATAGAAGAAATTATTGCCCATCTTAGAAACCTTTTAATGGTAAAAGTCTCTAAAAATCCTACAGAGATTATAGATGCAAGTATAGACTATATAAAGGAGCTTAAAAATCAAGCAGGCAGGATTTCAAGTGAAGAAATAATGAGGGGGATAAATATATTTATAGAGGCGGAAAACGATGCAAAAACATTTATGCAGCCAAGGATCGCCCTTGAGATGGCGGTGATTAAGTTTTGTAGAATAGAATATGACACTTCCTTAGAAGTTATTTTAAATAGATTAAATAGATTAGAGGAAGCTATAAAATCTGGAAATGTAACTATAAATGTAAATTTAAAGGAAGAACACAAAAAAGAGACAAAACAAATATTAAAGGTAGAAGAACCATCAAAACAGGAGGCAAAGGAGGAGGCTGCATTAACTGTTGATGTTACTTTAGATGAAGCTAGAATAGCATGGCAGGATGTTTTAAATTATTTAAAAGTAAATAAAAGGATGAGCCTAGCTTCCCTACTTAATTTAGGGGATGTTACATCTGTAAAAAATGGGGAAATAACTATAACCTTTGAAGGTAAATATGCCTTTTCAAAAAAGAAAATCGAAGAGGGAGACAATAAAAAGTTTATTATAGAGGCCTTCTCTAAGGTTTTAAGAAAACCAGTTAAGATAAGACTTGAGGTTAAAGAGGAAAAGAATGATATAGAGGAAGCTATTAAAAAGACAAAGGAAATTTTTGGTGAGGATATAGTTGAAGTGGTTGAGTAAATTAATGGCTTGGAGAGATATAAAAAAAATGGTATAATTTTTAAAGACCCACATTCAAGTATTTGCATATAATAATATAAAGGCTACAAGGAGGTTTTAAAATGTTCAAGGGTGGAATGCCACCAATGGGAGGCGGATTTAATAATTTAATAAAGCAAGTTCAAAAGATGCAAAAACAAATAGAAGAATTTCAGGAAGAACTTCATAATAGAACTTTTGAAGCTTCAGCTGGCGGTGGTGCTGTAACTGCAGTGGTAAACGGTAAAAAGCAGCTTCTTGAAATAAAGATAAAGAAAGAAGTTGTTGATCCAGATGACGTTGAAATGCTTCAAGATTTAATACTTGCTGCAGTTAATGAGGCTACAAATAAAGCAGAGGAAACTGTAACAAGCGAAATGGCAAAGATAACTGGTGGACTTCAAATGCCAGGTCTTTTCTAATGTGGGGTGATTTTTTTGAATTTTTATCCCCATTCCCTTTTGAAACTTATTGATGAGTTTACTAAATTTCCAGGAATAGGGCCAAAGACTGCCCAAAGATTAGCCTTTCATGTTTTAAACATGGATGAAAAAGATGTAGAGAGTTTTTCAAAGGCTCTTGTAGATGCAAAAAAGAATATAAAGTATTGTTCCGTTTGTGGTAACCTAACGGATGTGGATCCATGTATAATATGCAAGAATACAGAGAGGGATAAAACAACCATCTGTGTTGTTGAAGAACCAAAGGATGTTATCGCAATGGAAAGAACAAGGGAGTTTTTTGGGATATATCATGTGCTTCACGGTTCTATCTCTCCGTTAGGTGGGATTGGTCCGGATGATATTAGAATAAAAGAGCTCTTATCTAGAATTACTCCTGAGGTTAAGGAGGTAATACTGGCAACAAATCCAAATGTTGAGGGTGAAGCAACAGCAATGTATATTGCAAGGCTTTTGAAACCTTTAGGAGTAAAAGTTACAAGAATAGCCCATGGAATCCCGGTAGGCGGGGACTTAGAATATGCCGACGAAGTGACTTTAAGTAAAGCATTAGAAGGAAGAAGGGAAATTTAAATCCCTTCTTTTTGTGTCTTCCTCAAAAAAACTCCTTCAATTCCAATTAAACTCCTTCAAAAGAAAATAAAGTCGTTCAAAAGGGAAGAGTAAATTTAAGGCTCTTCCTTATAACCAACTATTTTTTTTAATGCTCTTTGCACAGCATCTTTAGATGTTCCCCAAGGAGCATCGGCATTTAAATAATCAAACTTTTTAATAAACCACTGAATTTCCTTTTGTAATTCCTTTAAACTTTTGTTTTGAATTTCTTTTGTAACTTCAATAAATTCATTAATTCCCGTTTCGTAAGTATTATGATGATTACAATATGATAATATTAATAAATAATGATTTTTACAAAAACCTTTACAGGTTTTATATAAGGTTTTAAAATCCTTTTCCCTAATCCAAAGATGGATTAAAATGCCTATATTATCAATGATATTGGTATAAATTTTATTACATATAAAGCATTCTTGATTATTATCATATCTAATATTGTTGTGGGGTTTAAATATTTTGCGAATTAAAGAATCTTTATTTATTGATTGAGCACTTTTTTCAACATTATTTATTTCAATATCTATTATCTTATCTAGAATCAATGCTAAACCAAGCTTGTCATAGGTTTGATTAAGCTTTTCAAAATGCCGTCTACAAAATAAAAATTCATTCCCTAGTTTTGTGTAGAATTCGGAATCCATTACCATTTCTCCCAATATAACTTCTATTAATTGCCTTTCATATTCATTTTGAATTAAACACAGGGGACATTCAGCTGTTTTATTTTCAAAGGCCTCATAAACTCTTAGTTGTTCAATGGATAACTTCATAGCTTTCACACCTTTGTTGAATATTAAAACTCTTAATTATTATATATCAATAATCTGTTTAAATCCACCACATTTTGGGAATAATAACAGATAACATAGGGGAGGTGGATTTCTTATGGAAATGAATATAAAATTTGCTGAAAAGTTAAATATTGCCAAGGAAAAGGTCAATGAAAATGATGCATTAAAGGATGAATTCAAGGCTGCAGTTTTAGAGCTTGAACTTATAAGAAATTATATAAATTATGTGGATGATCCTGACCTTATAGAATATGCAATTTATGCTGAAAAGGCAATTCAAAAAAGGATTGCATACATTTTAAAGAAGTTAAGGTAATAATATTTTTTTGTTTGAATAAATATGATTTAAGGGGGGGATTTCTATGATGTTGAATATAGATCAAAGTATAATTTATTATTTAGGTGTAGTTATATTTTTAATTTTATTGGTCCTTTCAATGAAATTAAAAAATCTGATCATCTTTAAAATAATTTTAAAAACAGCAATTGGGGGACTTATTGTTTTTGCTATGAACATATTACTCAATCTTTTTCAAATGACTATACCTCTGAATTTAATAACATCGTTTTTAGTCGGAGTTTTAGGTATACCAGGGCTTTTATTAATATTTTTAATTAAATATATAGTATATCCGTTATAAAAAAATAATAAATATTTTTTATAGGATTCGCCTGATATGTCGAATCCTTTTTATTTTTTGAAATTATTGACTTTAAATGTAGGGTTTGTTACAATCTATTTGATGCCCTGTTATATTTTTGACTATTCTTAATTTTACTATTTTTAAAGAACTGTTATTAATTAATAATTATTATGTTATACTAGAATTTCTTTTTAAATGAAGGGAGGAAAAAGTAAAATGGGTAAGCTAGTTGAAATTCGTTGGCACGGTCGTGGTGGACAAGGTGCTAAGACAGCTTCATTACTTCTTGCAGAAGTAGCTTTTAATACCGGAAAGTATATTCAAGGTTTCCCAGAATATGGTCCAGAAAGAATGGGGGCTCCAATTACTGCTTACAACAGAATAAGCGATGAGCCAATAACAATCCACAGCAATATTTATGAACCAGATTATGTGGTTGTTGTTGACGAAACATTAATCAAGTCAGTTCCAGTTACAGCAGGATTAAAGGAAGGTGGAGCAGTTATAGTAAACACTGCAAAGTCACCTGAAGAAATTAAAAAGGAATTAAACTTCAACGGAAAGGTTTACACAATTGACGCAAGAAAGATTTCAGAAGAAACACTTGGAGCATACTTCCCAAATACTCCAATGCTTGCAGCAGTTGTTAAGATTACAGGTGTTATTCCAGTTGATGTATTCTTAAACGACATTGAAGCTTCATTCAAGCATAAGTTTGCAAACAAGCCACACGTTGTTCCAAAGAATATGGAAGCTGTGAAGAGAGCACTTGAGGAGGTGAAGGGAAATGAATAATAGAAAGATGAATATAACACCAAACACTACTTGGAAGGAAACTACACCAGGTGGAGTAATTCTTGATGCTGGTAATGCAGAGGATTTTAAAACTGGTGACTGGAGAGCAATGAGACCAGTATGGCATGAAGATAAATGTAAACACTGCCTACTTTGCTGGGTAGTATGTCCAGACAATTCAATCCTTGTTGAAGACGGAAAGATAAAGGGATTTGATTATGATCACTGTAAAGGATGCGGAGTTTGCACAAAGCAATGTAAGTTTGGCGCACTTGACTTCGTTCCAGAAGAATAATGAGGGGAGGATTAGGATATGGCAAAGAGAGTTTCTTTAAGTGGTAACGAAGCAGTTGCATTTGGTATGAAACAGATAAATCCAGATGTTGTTGCTGCTTTCCCTATAACACCATCAACAGAAGTTCCACAATACTTCTCACAATTTGTTGCTAATGGAGAAGTAGATACAGAATTCGTAGCAGTTGAATCAGAACACAGTGCGATGTCAGCATGTATAGGTGCTGCAGCAGCAGGTGGAAGAGTTATGACTGCAACAGCATCAGCAGGTCTTGCACTTATGTGGGAAATGCTTTATGTTGGTGCATCAATGAGACTTCCAATGGTTCTTGCTGTTACAAATAGAGCACTTTCAGGACCAATCAATATACATAACGATCACTCAGATACTATGGGTGCAAGGGATTCAGGTTGGATTCAGCTTTATGGTGAAACAGCACAGGAGGCATATGATAACTTAATTCAAGCAATAAGAATAGGGGAACATAAGGACGTTCAACTTCCAGTTATGGTTTGCTATGACGGGTTTATAACAAGCCATGCAGTTGAAAACCTTGAGATGCTTGATGATGAAGAAGTTAAAAAGTTTGTTGGAGTAAAAAGAGAAGCTCCATTTGCTTTAATTGGACAAGACCCAGTTTCAATGGGACCACTTGATCTTCCAAACCACTATTTTGAACACAAGAGACTTCAAGCGGAAGCTATGAAGAATGCAAAGAAGGTAATCCTTGAAGTTGCAGCAGAATATGAAAAGTTAACAGGAAGAAAATATGGCTTCTTTGAAGAATACAAAATGGAAGATGCAGAAGCTGCAATAGTAGTTATCAACTCTACTGCAGGAACTGCAAAGTTCGTTGTAGACAATTTAAGAGCACAAGGCAAGAAGGTTGGCCTTATAAAGATTAGAGTATTCAGACCATTCCCAGCAGAAGAGCTTGCAGAAGCTCTAAAGAACGTTAAGGCTGTTGCAGTAATGGATAAGGCTGATAGCTTCTCAGCAGCAGGCGGTCCATTATTTGCTGAAGTTAGAAGCGCTATGTATGGAAGAGCAGATGGAAAGATAGTAACTAACTATATATATGGCCTTGGTGGAAGAGACGTTACTACAACTCAAATTGAAAAGGTTTATGCTGACCTATTCAATGCAATTGAAACAGGAAAATATGAAGTTTACAACTACTTAGGTGTAAGAGAATAGGAGGTGTTTTTATGCCAAATTTAAAGGAGCTTTCTAAGAAGAAGGTTAGATTTACCGGTGGACATAGAATGTGTGCAGGTTGCGGAGCACCAATGGTTGTTAACTGGATACTTAAGGCTCTAAAGGATGATGAAAGAGCTGTTATTTCAAACGCAACTGGATGTCTTGAAGTTTCATCATGTCTATATCCATATACAGCATGGAAGGATTCTTGGATTCATACAGCATTTGAAAATGCAGCTGCAACTGTAAGTGGTGCTGAAGCTGCCTTCAAGGCGATGAAAAGAAAGGGATTGGTGGATGGCAAGTATAAGTTCATAGCATTTGGTGGAGACGGTGGAACATACGATATCGGTTTACAAGCTTTATCAGGTGCTATGGAAAGAGGACACGATATGCTCTATGTATGCTATGACAACGGAGCATATATGAATACTGGTATCCAAAGATCATCAGCAACTCCACTTGGTGCAGATACAACAACTTCACCAGCAGGAAAAGTAAAGCCTGGTAAGGAACAGTTTAGAAAAGATTTAACTGAAATTATGGTTGCACATAACCTACCATATGTTGCGCAATCAGTTCCTGTAATTCCTGGAACTCCATATATGTTCGACCTTTATAATAAATCAGAAAAAGCATTTAGTATTGAAGGTCCTAAATTCATGAATGTATTAACTCCATGCCCAAGAGGATGGAGATGCGATACAGCAACTGAGCTTGAACTTATGAAGCTTGCTGTAGAAACTTGCTTCTGGCCACTTTATGAAGTAGAAAACGGCGAATATAAGATAAATTATATACCAAAACAAAAGTTACCAGTAACAGAATGGTTAAAACCACAAGGAAGATTTAAGCATCTATTTAAGCCAGAAAATGAACATATAATCCAAAGAATACAAGAAGAAGTAGATAGAAGATGGGAAAGACTTTTATTCCTTGCAAAGGTTAAATAAAAAAGCTTCGGGCATTTGCCCGAAGCTTTTTTATGTGATAGGGGTATTCTCTAAAGGGTTAAATATATTTTGGTTTATTTTAAATATAACATAAATGATAATGATTGTCAATACCATATTTCTTTCTAACCATGCATTTAGAAAATATTAAAAATATTTTTAAATTTTCGAAAAATTTGAAGGAAAATTTTGTTTATTATAGAAATATAAATTAGATATAATCATTTTTTTAAAGGAGGAGGTTTTATGTCAAGAAAGGGTCTTCCAGAAGGCGCTTATGGTCTTAAGGAGGGACAAAAGTATGTGCCCTATATTCCATCAGAAAAGGTTATGCCTGAGTTTACTGCTTTGTCAATAGTTGTAGGTATACTTTTGTCCATCATATTTGGTGCCGCAAATGCTTATCTTGGACTTAAAGTTGGTATGACTATTTCAGCATCAATACCAGCGGCAGTTATTTCAATGGCAATAGTTAGAGTTGTTTTAAGAAGAAAGTCAATTCTTGAAAACAACATGGTTCAAACTATCGCATCAGCTGGTGAATCCCTTGCGGCAGGTGCAATCTTTACACTTCCAGCATTATTTTTATGGGGAGAAAGTCCAGATGCATTAACAATGGGAATAATTACATTTGTTGGTGGTGCTCTTGGTGTTCTTTTCATGATTCCTATTAGAAGATATTTAATTGTTCAAGAACATGGAAAGCTTCCATATCCGGAAGGAGTTGCTTGCGCTGAAGTTTTAGTTGCAGGTGAAGAAGGTGGAACAGGTGCAAAGTATATATTCATGGGAGGACTTGTAGGACTTGTTTATAAGTTCTTAGGGGACGGATTAAAGCTATTCCCAACTGAAATAGAATGGGAAATTAAAGGATATGAAGGTGCCGCAATTGGTGCTGATGTTTACCCAGCTCTTCTTGGTGTTGGATTTATAGTTGGTCCTAGAATTTCTGCTTATATGCTTGGTGGTGCAATCCTTGCATGGCTTGCATTTATACCGATGATTACATTCTTTGGGCATTACATTGCAGAACCAATTTTCCCTGCACCAGCTCCAATAAAGGAACTTGGATACTGGGGAATTTGGAGTAGATATATAAGATACATCGGTGCAGGTGCCGTTGCAACTGGTGGTATAATAAGTTTAATTAAGGCTCTTCCAACTATAATCAACTCATTTAAAGATGCAATGAAGGGATTCGGAGCAAAGGCAGCAGGAAAAATTGAAAGAATAGATAGTGATATGGATGCTAAGTGGATTATTGGTGGAGTATTAATTCTAGTTGTTTTAATGGCAGTTTTACCACAAATTCCAGTTGGTGTTTTAGGTGCAATCCTTATTGCTATATTTGGATTCTTCTTTGTAACAGTTTCATCAAGAATAGTAGGTCTTGTTGGAAGTTCATCAAACCCAGTTTCAGGTATGACAATTGCTACATTATTAATAACTACAGTTATATTAAAGTCCGCTGGCTATTCAGGACAAAAGGGTATGATTGCAGCCCTTGTTATTGGTGCGGTAATTTGCACTGCTGCTGCAATAGCTGGTGACGTATCACAGGACCTTAAGACTGGTTATCTTGTTGGTGCAACACCATGGAAACAACAGATTGGTGAAATAATCGGTGTTCTTGCATCAGCAGTAGTTATAGGATTTATTTTAATAATGCTCAACAAGGCTTATACATTTGGTTCAAAGGAACTTGGTGCTCCACAGGCAACACTTATGAAACTTGTTATTGAGGGTATTATGAATGGAAATCTTCCATGGAACCTAGTATTCATGGGAGTTGCAACATCATTAATGCTTGAATTATTTGGAATACCAGCACTTCCAGTTGCGATAGGACTTTATCTGCCGATCCATCTTTCAACTCCAATAATGGTTGGAGGTATTATAAGAGGTATAGTTGATAAGATGGAAAAGAGGGAAGATGTTCTAAAGGAAAAGGTTGAAGTTGGAGTTCTTTATTCATCAGGTCTTATCGCAGGGGAAGGCCTTATGGGTGTAATCCTTGCAGCATTTGCTTATGCTAATGTTGATTTGGCATTAAAGAGTATGCCACTTGGACAATGGGGTGCTTTAATCTTATTCTTAATAGTTGCATGGACACTTTGGATGTATGTAGATAAAGTAGGAAAAACAAATATTCCAAAGATCAAGACTATAAGTAAATAATTTTAGGCGGCATTTTTGCCGCCTAATTTTTAGATGGGGGGAAGTTAAGTGAAATACATATTATATGTGTTATCAATAGCAATAATAACAATGATTTTAATGTATATAGGATATTTAAAGGAGGCTAGACTGCCTAGCGAACTTATCAATGTGCTTTATATTAAAGCAAGAAAAAAAATACTTGATTATTTAAATAAAAATAAAAAGGCAAGCATTATGGAACTTCAGGATCTTATAAAAAATATTAGAGGAAGGGTATTTTGGAGTAAAAAACAGGTTAAAATAAATGAACCAGAAAAATTTGTAGATTTAATAATTAATGATTTACATCAAAAGGGATTAGTCGATATTGAATTTAAGGGGAGTAAAAAAATTATTTGCATAAAAGAATAATGAATAGAATTTTGAGGAATGGAAACACTAATAATGCTGACAACTAAACCTGGAATATCGATAGCTATAATTTCAAGATTAAAAGAGAAAAACATAGATTTTGTAATATAAACTCAAATAATGGGCTATAACAGATATGAAGCTATGTAATCATGGTGATAATATATAACATGTCGTCGCGAGGGCGGCGAGAAAAAAAGAAAAAAGATATTGACAAAGAGTAAAAAGCGTGATAAGATAAGAAACGCTGATTGACCTTTGAAAACTGAACAGTGGCGAAGCGACCAGCAGTAATTTAAGAAGCTAAGGATTTAAACATAAGAGTTTGATCCTGGCTCAGGACGAACGCTGGCGGCGTGCCTAACACATGCAAGTCGAGCGGAGATGCCAAGGAGCAATCCAAGGTGTCTTAG